>SKSI01000192.1 GCA_007123065.1 Bacteroidales bacterium | reverse complement strand
TCAACCAATCAACCAATCAACCAATCAACCAACCAACCAACCAACCAATCAACCAATCAACCAATCAACCAATCAACCAATCAACCAATCAACCAATCAACCAATCAACCAATCAACCAATCAACCAATCAACTACAAAGATAATGCATTCAGAGCAGCACGAAACATATTTTTTTGTTCCCGGTATGATCGCTTTGTTGAATGGTAGCATAGGTTTAAATTGGTAAAAAGTTCAGTTTTATATTTTTTGTTGTGGATTTTTGGGAATTCACGAAGGCCTTTTTTGAAAATTATTTCAGTCAGGCCTGATTGATTTATAAACTTAGCAACAAAAAGCTGTTCAATTAAGTAGAATAGTTTATGATTAATTACTTTTTGGTCATTAAAATAAAAATTGAACGCAAACACCGGGGTTGTTTTTGGAGAAGATATCCTTGTGTTTAAAACAAATGCAAATGTGAAATATCAAATAAAAAAAGTTCATGTATATTTGTGATGTTAAAAAGTAAAAAACCGGAAAAACCTCTAAGCATGTTAGATCTCTCTACCACCTACATGGGTATGGCGTTGCGCAGCCCTGTTATTGTCGGAAGCTCAGGCCTCACCAAAGACATAAAAAATCTGCAATTAATTGACGAAAAAGGAGCCGGTGCCGTTGTTCTGAAATCCTTATTTGAAGAGCAGATCAAGTTAGAGATCCGAAAACTTTTTTCATACGATGACGCCCAAAGCGCTTATACCGAGGCTGAAGACTATATCAGGAATTATGCCCGCGAGCAAACCCTTGATGAATATCTGAATCTCATTGAGGAGGCAAAAAAGAAGATTTCTATTCCTGTTATAGCCAGCATCAACTGCACCAGTGCTGAAGAGTGGCCCGTTTTTGCAAAAAGGATCAAAGAAGCAGGTGCCGATGCCCTTGAGTTGAATGTTTTCGTGTTGCCAGCAAATGAAAACCAGGAGGGCAATGCCTATGAAAAGATCTATTTTGATGTTGTTGAGCAAGTAAAAAAGGAGATTGATATCCCCGTTTCTCTGAAAATTGGCTCCTACTTCTCGGGTTTGGCAGAGATGATAAAAAAACTTTCCTGGAGCGGCGTTCATGGTATTGTATTGTTCAACCGGTTCTTTAATCCTGATATCGATATTGATACCTTCCGGATTAAAGCGGCTAACCTATACAGTGACCCTTCGGAAATTACCTCGTCGTTGAGATGGATTGCCATTATGGCAGGAAAGGTTCAGACAGACCTCTGTGCATCCACTGGAGTGCACGATGGCAATGGCGTTGTGAAGCAGTTGCTGGCCGGTGCCCGGGCTGTGCAGGTTTGTTCCACCCTTTATAAAAATGGTTTTGACCAGCTTGATGTTATTCATCAGGAGATCAAAACATGGATGGAAAAAAATAAATACGGGAAAATTTCTGACTTTCAGGGAAAAATGAGCCAAAAAATAACAGAAAATCCGGCCGCATTCCTGCGTGTGCAATTTATGAAGCATTTTGCCGGCATCGAATAATTTCTGAATCCCTTTGCCCGAATTTCTGTAAAGCCCCTTTAGGCTTTTTTAACACCAAGGGTTTGTTCAAAACAAAACATATACATACCTTTGTGCGTTATATTTGTATATATAAATTCAGTACAAACATTAAATCATCTTTAATATAAAAGGGAATGAAAAGAACCGTTCAAAACAAAAACAATCTGTATTCTTTTTTTATTCTGGCCGGTGTTTTAGGACTGGCTTTTTTCGGTTATTACCTGGTCAGTGAAGCTTCTGAATCAACAGCCGGCAACTCCGGCGATTATGTTTCATCCGGACTGGTCATCGAGCTTGATACGGAAGGCTTTGATGAAGCGATCAGTCAGGGTGTTGTATTGGTTGACTTTTGGGCAACCTGGTGTCCTCCCTGTCGGATTCAAAATCCCATCCTGGAGGAGCTGGCAACGGAGGTAAGCGATGTGGCTGCCATAACCAAACTTGACGTCGACGATCACCGAAGCGTTGCAAGCCGTTTTCGGGTCAGCAGCATACCGACCCTGATCCTGTTCAAAGATGGTGAAATTGTTGAGCGGTATACGGGTGTTCAGCAGAAAGAAACACTCAAAACAGCCATCAAACGACATTTGTAAATTCATTATTCATTTATAGATAGTATATTATTATTATTATGGAAAATCTAACAAAAGAAGTATTTAAAGAGAAAGTTTTTGATTTTGAAGCGAACAAGGAATGGAAGTTTGAAGGTGATAAACCTTGCATCATTGACTTTTACGCCGATTGGTGTGCCCCATGCAGGGCATTGACACCTGTTATGGAGGAGCTTTCGGAAGAGTATAAAGGGAAGGTTGATATTTTTAAGATTGATACTGAAAAAGAGCAGGATCTTGCTGCGATGTTTGGCATCCGGAGCATTCCGAGTATTTTGTTTGTGCCCAAGGATGCACAGCCTCAGATGGCAACCGGCGCGCTTCCCAAAGAGGCTCTTGTGAAAGCCATTGAAGATGTTCTGGCTGTGAAGGAATAAAATAAATTAAGAATCACAAATAGTTTACAATGAGTGAACCATTGTCGAATAGCGAACAACGCACCGATAGGGGGAGAACGTGGTTTTCCCCCCGTCGTTTGGCTCAACGCCAATACTTCATCGTTCTTGCAGCTTTTATTCTGCTGGGCGTTTTGGGTGGATATGCCTATTACGCCCTGATCGGATGCAATACGGGAGGTTGTGCCATCACTTCAAATCCATATATGAGCATGGCCTGGGGCGGACTGCTTGGCTATCTGCTTCCTGATTTCTTTGTTAAGAAGGCCGAATCCTGAATTATTTGGGTGCAATTTTGAGCAGGTAAGCACCCAGTATGCCAAAAAGAATGTTTGGTATCCAGACTGCCAGCATCGGATGCAGGTTGCCATTGGTTGCAAATGTTGTTGTAACCTGCATGAACAGAATAAAGGCAAAGCTGAGTGTGATGCCTGCTCCCAGATGCAATCCGATCCCTCCCCTGACTTTCCGGCTTGATAGTGCAACCCCGATAACTGTAAGCACCAGTGTTGAAAAAGGGAATGCCAGCCTCCTGTGTTTTTCTACTTCATAAAAGCCGACAATTTCGGAACCCCTGAGGCGCTCATTGGCAATAAATTCATTGAGCTCCCGGTAGTTGAGCGTCTCCATGTCTTTGAGGTTCTGCATAAAGTCATAAGGGGTAAATGGCAGAATGGTGTCTGTTTCCCTCCCGAAACTCAGCTGTTCTTCAAGATCTAGGATGCGACGTTCATTATAGTTCAAAATGGTCCAGTGTTCCTGTTCATTATCATATACAATTCTGTCTGCAAAAAGCTTGTAGGTAAGTTGTCCATTGTTTATCTCTTCAAGCGTGAAGCGATAACCCGTTGAAGTCCTTTCACTGTATGATTCCAGAAAAATAAATATACCGGGACGAATTTGCATATGGATGTTCCTGCCTCCAATGGTTTGCGGTTTTCTGACAAACTCGTATTCAAACTCCAGGCGCTTTTCATTAGCGGGTGGTATTACGACATTTGAAAGGTAAATGGAGACCATTGAAAGCATTACAGCTGAAATAAGGTAAGGCACCAGCAAGCGCCAGAAGCTGATACCTGCACTGAGAATGGCAACGATCTCGGTGTTAAAAGCCATCCTTGAAGTAAAAAACACAACTGTGATGAATGTAAACAGGGGGAGAAACAGGTTGATAAAGTAAGGAATGAAATTGACGTAATAAATCAGGATAATGTCACGAAATGAAGCCTGATTGTCAATGAAGTTGTCAATCTTTTCAGACAGGTCAAAGATTACGACGATAAAAATGATCAGGGTGATGGCAAATACAAAGGTACCGAGAAACTTTCCGATGATATAGAAGTCCAGTTTTTTTAGCATGTCTCCTGATGCTGTTTTTGTATAGTCACTTTATCTTATCGTAATGAACGGAATAAAGATACGCTTATTTTACAATCGCTGTGTCACCCTGCCGGTCATCTCCTTTTTCCAGTTTGCAAAGTTGCTTTCCGCAATTTGTCGCCTGGCTTCCCTGACAAGCCATATATAAAAGCTCAGGTTATGAATGGTGGCGATCATCGGGCCGAGCATTTCTCCGGCCACGAAGAGGTGACGCAGGTATGCACGACTGTATTCGTGGTCTACGAAAGCATCACCGTTGGGGTCGATCTCAGAAAAATCCTTTTCCCATTTTTTGTTTCGGATGTTGATGATTCCTTCGCGGGTGAAAAGCATTCCATTTCTCGCATTTCGGGTAGGCATCACACAATCGAACATATCAACACCCAGACCAATACATTCCAGGATGTTATCCGGTGTGCCAACCCCCATAAGGTACCTGGGCTTATCTGCAGGGAGGATGTCACATACCAGTTCTGTCATTTCATACATTATCTCTTTTGGTTCCCCAACGGATAAGCCACCAATTGCGTTCCCGTCACGGTTGCAGTCGCTGATAAACCGGGCCGACTCCTTTCTCAGGTCACTGAAGGTGCTGCCCTGAACGATAGGGAAGAGGGTTTGTTGGTAGCCATAGTGTCCCTGACTGGCATCAAAATGTTTGCAGCACCTTTGCAGCCAGCTATGTGTGAGCTTCATAGAGTTCGCGGCATAACCGTAATCACAAGGGTAGGGTGTGCATTCATCAAAGGCCATAACGATATCTGCGCCGATGGTTCGCTGTATGTCAATCACCCCTTCGGGTGAAAAAAAATGACGGGAGCCGTCAATATGTGATTGAAAAGTCACACCCTCGGGGGTGAGTTTACGCCTCTCAGCAAGAGAATATACCTGATAGCCACCGCTGTCAGTAAGCACAGGTCTCTCCCACGACATAAATTTATGGATGCCACCTGCCCCGGAAATAATCTCCAGTCCGGGACGCAGATAAAGGTGGTAAGTGTTTCCCAGTATGATATCGGGATTCACCTGTTCCAGCAAATCTTTTTTGTGTATTGCCTTTACGGTTGCTGCTGTACCCACCGGCATGAAAATCGGTGTTTCAATGGTTCCGTGGTCGGTGCTTATTGTTCCGGCCCGCGCTTTGCTGTCCCGATCGGTTGATGTTATCTTAAACTTCATTAAGGAAAATTTTGTCAAAGATATAACTATTCGATTGTTTTTATTGCTCGACTCCCTGCAGGCATGCGTGTCAGATAATAATTTTTGATTAATTTCGTGCAGCATTGTTTGCAAGCCTTGTTTTGACTGCCTGAAGATGACCAAAAAGCCCCAACATACCAAAAAAGCGCAACGTGATCTGGAGTTGGTCAAAAGGGCTTTAGAACTTAACGATCAGCAGGCGTATTCCAAACTCATGCAACAATACAGAGATACGATCTTTTTTATGCTGCTTCGGATGACAGGCAACCACGAAGATGCTGAAGACCTGACTATCGAAACATTTGGGAAAGCCTTTACCAACATTCGTCAATACAATGGTGCATACGCGTTCAGCACCTGGTTGTTTAGGATTGCTTCAAATAACTGCATCGACTTTATGCGCAAGAAGAAAAAGAATGTGTTGAATCAGGAAGTGAATGAGGAGAATGAAGATCAAGATGATAAATTTAACTTTGTGGTTGATTGGATCAACCCCGAGGAGAAGTTCATCAAAAGCCAAAAAGCTGAGGTCGTGAGGCAAGTGGTGGAAACCTTAAAGCCCCGATACAGAAAACTGATTCTGTTGCGTTATTTTGATGAGCGCTCGTATGAAGAGATTGCTGAAGAACTGGGTCTGCCTTTGGGTACCGTTAAGGCACAACTGTTCAGGGCCAGGGACTTTCTCTACCATTCTTTGAAAAATCTGATGGAAAGAATATGAAGCTCGAAGGAAGTGATGATTAGCAATGAACCAATTAGCAAATTAGTAGATGTACCAATTAGCAAATTAGCAAATGAACCAATTAGCAAATTAGCAAATGTGTAAATTTGTGGATAAAAATAACGCTCAACGCTAAACGCTCAACGCCTTAATAGATATTGGTAATCCATTGAATCAAATCATAAAAAAATTATAATAAATGAAAAAAGGACTATTCACATTGTTTGTAACGTTGTGCATCATGGTATGCATGAATGTTGCACATGCGCAGATCGTGAAATATGAGGAGCATACCACGCTTGATGAGCTTCGGGTTGAATACAGATGGCAGCGGGAGAGAATTTTTGTCAGGAACAGCAATGCCGTTCTGAATCTTCAGTTCACAAATCTTTCCGACTCACATCTTGAAGTGCAATTTGTGGTTGCTTATTACCGGGATGGTCAGATCTTCTACGAAAGTGATGAACATGGGCTGTGTCTGAAGCCCGGACAGCGTCTCAGAGGGGGGCGGGCAGGCCTGCGGTTTGTTGCAGAGGGAATTTTACGTCAGGATGTTGATAAAGAGGGTTTCGAATGGGATGTTCTTTTCTCTGAAATCCGTAAAGTAAATGTATGTGAGTAATAAGACAGGACTGAATATGATCAGAACAATCAATAATATGTCACCAACAGAATTTCAAAAAACCATATTACAAGGCATTCCGGGCGAATTGCCTCCGGCGAAGCCTTATGACCCTGATGTAAATCATGCACCCGGGCGCAAAGAGATTCTCACGCGGGATGAAAAGCGTCTTGCTGTAAGAAATGCACTCAGGTATTTTCCCGATAAATTTCATAAGGTGCTGGCAACGGAGTTTGCTGAGGAGCTTGAAACTTATGGGCGCATTTATATGTACCGGTTTCGTCCGGATTATAAGATCCACGCGCGTAAGCTGGAAGATTTTCCTTTCAGGACGAAACAGGCGGGGGCGATCATGTTGATGCTCAGCAACAATCTTGACCATGCCGTGGCACAGCACCCGCATGAGCTGATCACTTATGGCGGGAATGGGGCGGTATTTCAAAATTGGGCACAGTATCTGCTGTGTATGAAATATCTTGCTGAGATGACAGAAGAACAGACGCTGGTGCTGTATAGCGGACATCCCATGGGTTTGTTTCCTTCACATTCGGATGCGCCACGCGTGGTGGTCACCAACGGGATGATGATCCCGAACTATTCCAAACCTGACGACTGGGAGCGTTTTAATGCACTGGGCGTAACACAGTATGGCCAGATGACCGCAGGTTCTTTTATGTATATCGGTCCACAGGGTATTGTACACGGAACAACCATTACTGTGTTAAATGCCGGCAGAATGAAAGGGGGCGATAACCCCGGGCTTGCAGGAAAAGTATTTATTTCCAGCGGCCTTGGAGGTATGTCAGGGGCTCAGCCCAAAGCTGCTGTCATTGCCGGAGCGATCGGTGTGGTTGCAGAGATAAACCCCAAAGCGACCTATACACGGCACAGCCAGGGCTGGGTAGACGAAGTGTATGAAGACCTGGATCGTTTGCTGGACCGGATTCGTGAGGCAAGAGAAAAAAAGGAAGCTGTTTCATTAGCTTACCAGGGCAATATTGTTGATCTCTGGGAGAAGTTTGCTGACAGCAACCTGCATATCGAACTGGGCTCCGATCAGACTTCCCTGCACAATCCTTATGCAGGCGGCTATTATCCTGCAGGACTATCTTTTGAGGAATCCAATGAGATGATGGCAAAAGATCCCGAATCATTCAGGAAGCAGGTACAGCAGTCGTTGAAACGCCAGGTTAATGCCATCAACAAAATGGTTGAAAGGGGAATGTACTTCTGGGATTATGGAAATGCTTTTTTGCTTGAAGCCGGAAGGGCAGGGGCCGATGTCTTCCTTGACGACAAGACCTATAAATATCCGTCCTATGTTCAGGATATCATGGGCCCGATGTGTTTCGATTATGGATTTGGCCCTTTCCGATGGGTCTGTGCATCATCTGACCCCGCCGACTTGCAAACGACCGATCGTCTGGCTGCTGAAGTGATCGCTGATATGCTGAAGGAAGCTCCCGAAGAAATCCGCCAGCAGCTTGAGGACAATCTTTTGTGGATTGAACAGGCGCAGGAGAATAAGCTCGTCGTAGGGTCCCAGGCACGTATTCTTTATGCCGACAGCGAGGGACGGATTCGTATTGCAAGGGCATTCAATGATGCCATCCGTGAAAAAAAGATCAGCGGCCCTGTTATCCTTGGACGCGACCATCACGATGTCAGTGGCACGGACAGTCCATACAGGGAAACCTCCAATATTTACGATGGTTCCCAGTTTACTGCCGATATGGCCATCCATAATGTGATCGGCGACAGCTTCAGGGGAGCAACCTGGGTATCTATCCACAATGGTGGTGGTGTCGGCTGGGGCGAAGTGATGAACGGTGGGTTTGGTATGGTGCTGGATGGTACTGACGAAGCCGACAGACGTTTGGAACAAATGCTTTTCTGGGATGTAAATAACGGAATAGCGCGAAGAAGCTGGGCCAGGAATAAAGAAGCCGTTTTTGCAATCAAACGTGCCATGGAAGCAGAACCACGTCTAAAGGTCACATTGCCGAATAATGCCGATGATGAACTGATCCGGGATTTGTTTGAAGAGAAGGATTAACGTTCCAGCTCTTTAAGCAGACTCTCTGCCTCACCTTCACGAACGCTGAGATCACTCAATATTTGTTCGTGAATGAGCTCCATCTCCCTTTTGTCAAGCAGATAACAGTCGAGCGCCTGTTGAAATAATTCGGGATCAACATCGTGATTTAGAAACAGCGTCCGGTAAAATACGGCTGCAGAATCATCCGCAGCTTCTGTTTCTTGCCGGTATTCCCGCAATAAGGCTTCAAGAAGATACACGTCGGTAAGAATCTCTGTCATTTTCTCCCGGCTGAGAATCTTATCACAGCTGTCTTTACCTGGTGCACGAAAAAAACCGCAGGAGGCAAATCCAGTAATCAGGACAAGCAGGATCAGTCTGCGCCACAGCTTAAAGAATATTGCTTTCATCCTCATTGGTAACGGTTTGGATTCGTTAACCGGGGTTTTGTCAGAGTCTTTACCGGTCAAAACAGAGGGCTTCGCCTCGATAATCTTCATTGAAATGCCCATCCTCATAAACGATATTGCCGTTTACAAAAGTATACATAATATTGTGATGCAACGTGGTTCCCTCCAGCGGTGACCATCCGCATTTGTACAGGATATTGCTTTGATCAACAGTTAGTTTTCTTTTGGGATCAATTACAACAAGGTCTGCAACATAGCCTTCCCTGATAAAACCTCTTTGTTTGATGTTAAAACAGATTGCCGGATTGTGGCACATCAGTTCCGCGATCTTTGCATAACTGATTTGATGCTTTTTTGCCAGATCAAGCATCGCCGGCAGTGCGTGCTGCACCATCGGGGCTCCTGATGGGCATTGTGCGTAATTATTTTCCTTCTCTTGTTTGGTATGGGGTGCGTGATCTGTGGCAATAACGTCAATATACCCTTCTATGATGCCGTTTATCAGGGCTTTGCGATCTGACTCATATTTGATTGCCGGATTCCATTTAATCAGGCTGCCTTTTTTGAAATAATCATCCAAAGAAAACCAGAGATGATGCACGCAAACCTCTGCAGTAATTCTTTTTTCTGACAACGGCGTTTGGTTGTCAAGCAATCTGACTTCATTGGCTGTGCTCAAATGCAACAGGTGCAATCTTGTATCAAATTTAAGGGCAAGCTGAACAGCCATTCGTGATGAGCTTTCGCAGGCTTCGTGATTCCGGATTGATGCATGCATATGCATAGGGATATGATCACCATAAGCAGAAGCTGCCGCTTTCATATTTGCTTTGATCAGGGCTTCATCCTCACAGTGAACGGCAATAGGTAGCCTGACATCTCTAAAAATACTGTTCAGTGAAAATGGATTATCAACAAGCATATTTCCCGTTGAAGAACCAAGAAATATTTTAATACCACAAACATGTTCGGGGTCTGTGGCTTTTAGCTCCTCCAGGTTGTTATTTGTGGCACCCATATAGAAAGAATAGTTTGCCAGACTGTTTTTTGATGCAAGTAGAAACTTCTCCTCAAGGTGCTTTTGGGTAGTTGTTTGCGGGATGGTGTTTGGCATTTCCATGAAGCTGGTGATACCACCTGCTACAGCCGCGCGTGATTCAGAATAGATATCCGCTTTGTGTGTTAAGCCGGGCTCCCGGAAATGAACCTGATCATCAATTACTCCAGGCATTAGAATATGACCTTGAAGATCAATGCCTTTATGGTGTTCTCCATTCAAAACACCTTGATGTCCGTCAGGAAAAATCTTTTCTATCAGACCATTTGCAATCAGCAGGTCACCCTTGAACTGTTTGCCTTCATTAATGATTTCTGCATTCTTGAGCAAATATGAATGTTTCGTCATTTTAATGTTTTTTGAGAGGACGGTCGCTTGCTATAAATATCAGCGGGAGATGGCCTGGTATTTTTTTTTATTCACCAGACTTTGCCAGCGCAGCTTGATTACTCCCATTACAGCTTCCTTAAAGATTCCCGTGCTCATCTTGGAATCGCCCTCTGTTCTGTCGGTGAACACGATTGACACCTCCTTTATTTTAAAACCAAGCTTCCAGGCAGTGAATTTCATTTCAATCTGAAAGGCATAACCGGAAAACCTGATGTCGTCAAGGTCAATGGCTTCCAGTACAGATCTATTGTAGCATTTGAAACCGGCAGTGGTGTCATGAATGGGCATACCCGTGATAACCCTGACATAAATGGATGCAAAATACGACATCAGCACCCTGCCCATGGGCCAGTTTACAACGTTCACACCATCGATGTACCTGGAACCGATCGCCAGATCGTAACCCTCTTTAGCACAAGCCTCGTAAAGATGGATGAGGTCATCAGGATTGTGAGACAGGTCGGCGTCCATCTCGAAAATGTATTCATACTGTTTTTGCAACGCCCACTTAAACCCGTGAATGTAGGCCGTCCCCAGCCCAAGTTTACCCGCACGGGTTTCCAGAAACAGTTGTTCAGGAAATACTTTTATTAACTCCCGGACCAGACCGGCGGTTTCGTCGGGAGAATTGTCATCCACCACCAGCACGTGAAAATCGCGCGGCAGCGAAAAAATCAACCGAATAACCTTTTCAATATTTTCC
The DNA here is from genome assembly GCA_007123065.1 of Bacteroidales bacterium. Taxonomy (GTDB): domain Bacteria; phylum Bacteroidota; class Bacteroidia; order Bacteroidales; family UBA7960; genus PUPG01. The sequence continues at coordinate 4,471 of SKSI01000192.1, read as the reverse complement.
CGCTCGTTATAAGTGGGAATAATGACGAGACTGTCAGCCACTTTCTCCTCCCGATTTTAGGTTTTGTAGTTGACGAAAGGATCAGATACGGTTTCGTTCTCTTTCATCACGACATCAAAAATACGATTTTTGGTGTGAAAAATTGTAAAAAACGAATTTCATTTAAGATTTCTTAAAGAAATTCAACATTGTGTACCTTTGTTGAATTGCTGAATCGTTGATTTGTTGATTTGTTGATTCGTTGATTTGGGAAATGTTGTTGCATATTCATTGAACTGGCTTAAACGTGTCAACTCTCATTTCTAAACTCTAAACCAATACAGTCGCATGAAACCCCTGACATATTTGGATAATGCTGCCAGTACTCCTTTACGTGATGAGGTGATAGAGGTTATGCTTGATTCTATGCGAAATGTGTATGGCAATCCTTCTTCCATACACGAGCAGGGCAGAAAAGCAAAAGTAGTTGTAGAACAGGCCCGGCGAAGTATTGCAAAATACCTGAAGGTCACGCCATCGGAGATATTCTTTACCAGTGGCGGAACGGAGGCTGTCAACACCATTCTCCGCGGATGCGCCGGGAATTTATCGCGTAAGCATTTTATAACCAGCAGATTGGAACACTCATCCGTTTTGAATTGTTTGGATTTACTGCAAACGGAAAAAGAAATTGAGATACATTATGTGGATGTGGATACCGGCGGACATATCAGCCTGAAACATCTGGAGGCGCTTTTTTCTCTGCATAAACCTGCCGTAGCCGTACTCATGCACGCCAACAATGAGATTGGGAATATATTGCCCGTAAATGCTGTTTCTGAGTTATGTCGCAATTATGACGTGTTGTTTTTCTCAGATACGGTACAGACTGTTGGGAAGTATGAGCTGTCAATTCCAAAGATGGGCTTTGATTTTGCCGTTGCGAGTGCCCACAAGTTTCATGGGCCCAAAGGAGCAGGCTTCATGGTTGTTCGTTCAGAACATCTTTTTAAATCGATGATTCGTGGTGGCGGACAGGAAAGGAACATGCGTGCAGGCACCGAAAATGTGTCTGGGATAGCGGGTATGGCGAAGGCACTAGAGCTGGCGCACGAGCAAATGGCGGCAGACCAGGCGCACATTGCCGGTCTGAAGCAAACCTGCATCAGTCTGCTGAGGGAGAAGATTTCCGAAGTTCAGTTCAATGGGGATGCGGAGGGCAGCAGCCTGCATACAATCCTCAACATTTCGCTGCCCGGAGGGGTTGATCAGGAAATGCTCCTACCCGCCCTTGACATTGAGGGAATCTGTGTGTCAGCGGGCAGTGCCTGTTCCTCCGGAAGCATCAAAAGGTCCGCGATTCTTGAAGCGTTGAATGCTGAACCGGGCAGACCTTCTGTGCGTGTATCATTTAGCTGTTTCAATACAGCTGAAGAGATTAATTCTTTTGTTGAAAAACTAACAGCTATTTGTCAGTCTTCATAAAGTTTGACGTTATCCACCCTGAATGTACCGGTATTTCCTTGCGGTGCAGCGGACTCGTACCTCCAGGCGATATGCAGGATCCCCTGGTAGGGTGACAGGTCTAAGTATCCTGAATGAATCCAGTTATTGTCAGGATCCTGTTCCCCGGCAAGTCTTGCTTCAAGCGGTTCCCAGGTTGCTGATGTTACATTTGTGCCGTCAAAGTCGGTAGATATCCACAGGCTGAATCCATCGTGTGTGTAGTATGCCTTAGCCGACTCAAACTCGAAGATCGGGTTGCTCATCGCATTTCTGTCGATGGGTGGCGTGATCATCCACATTACGTTGGTTGGGTCCGTTGAGTTCCATGCCGTTGCCTGTGCGTAATGATTGTCATTATGTGTCCGGCAGATCCAGTTTCTTCCACCTTCCTCGGCGTAGGCCGTCCAGCCATAATTGTCAATAATGGCATGATTTGGATATGATTGAAAATCCTCGTCGATGGAAGTGACGGGGTCACCGGGCTGATGATCATCTTCTTCAAGCAGTTCCAGATCATCCAGGTTGCGGATCTGCAATTGCGGACTGTGGAAAATTGAGGCAATGGCTACCAAATTATACCTGCCTCCTGTGATTTGTGTGTTGGCAAATGATGCCCAGTTGGTAGTGTACATATCCACAGATCCCGTGTTGTCGGTTACGACCACATTTCCTGCAAAGGTGCCTCCGCCGGGTAAGATGGCATCTTCAATGAGCACCAGTGTTGACTCGTAATCATTGATGTTGTTCTTTAAGTTTTGTATTGTTGTTACAACGGGCTCGGGCATATCCCCGTGACCGAGTGCAATCGCATTGCCCAATGGAATAAGGTCTACCTGCAGCAAACCGTTATATCGCGTTATGGGCAGGTTAGATGAGTTGATCCTTATTTTGAGACCCAGATCCAGTGAATGCCATGATTGGAAACGCAGCGCAATGCCATCGCCTGCTTCATCCATCAGGTATGCATTTTGCCCGGGCAGGTTTTCGTGGTCCCTGTCAGAAATGATTACCCCTTCAAATCTTGAGTTTGGCGGTAAGCTGGTGGCTCCATCGGCAAACATTTGCTTGATGTCGGAAATGGTAATCAAATCCAGATCCTCACCGGGGGGTTCGCAACGCTCTCCTTCCATTACTACTTCGGAAGTCCGGCGGATATGTAGTTGCATATCGCTCAGGTGTTCTCCTACCAGACCGATTATGCTGCCATTCCCCTCAGGTGTCAGTTCATTTGCAAAGTTTGCGTAACCGCTGGTGCGAACAATCAGGCTATTGCCATCACAATCCTCAAGACGCCGGTTTGTGCCTGCCTGAACCTCGGGAGACAGGGCATAGGGAGCGCCTGCATCACCAAAAGCAAACTGAACTTCTTCAAGCTTTACAAGCATTCCCTGCATGTCGCTGGTCAGCTGATCGATGGTCGCGGGTATGGGGTTCGGATATTTTTCGGATGCCTGTACAACAATGTTGGTACGTCCGTCTACGTCGGTAAGCTGAAGCATACCACGATACTCATCAAGAATGGCTCCCCTTAGGGCGATCCGGACAGAGTCTCCTTCACTGAAGTTGCCAAACTGGGAAAGTCTGATTAATATTCCGGCATTATCATCCTGGACAAAAGCCTCGCGATAGATATTCCCGGAGCTGTCGTCCATGGTTACGATAGCCATTATGTTTAGCCCTGAATCTTCGAAGTCGATTGCTTCTTCCTGGTATAACTCTCTCAGCTGGCTGATGGTAATGATGCTGTCAGCAGGTAGTGTGTTTCCCGGAGGTGTGTCAGGCTCAATCTTTTCACACGATGATGTTGCGGCAAAAAAGAATAACATCAAAATGAAGATTGCCGGACTATGGTTGAATAATCGTTTCATAGGTTTTGTTTTTGTTTGACAGGTCAAGCCCTGTTGTTATATATTTGTTTGACAGGTAAAGTTCTGTTGTTACTTGTCCTCATAGAGTTTGACGTTGTTAACTCTGAAGGTGCCTGTGTTTCCAGCGGGCTCGGCGGCTTCATAGTGCCAGGCAATGTATGCAATGCCCGTGTAACCGGAAAGGTCGATATACCCGGAGTGCACCCAGGAGTTGTCAGGATCACCTTGCCCTGCAAGAAGCGCTTCAAGATCCAGCCAGGTGGCACCGGTCACATCGCTGCCATCAAAGTCGGTAGAGATATGCAGGCTGAATCCGTCGTGGGTATAGAAGGCCTTGGCCGACTCAAACTCAAAAACGGGGTTTGTCATGGCATCGAGATTGATTGGCGGGGTGATCATCCACATAATATTCGTTGGGTCAGATGATCCGAAGGCAGTTGCCTGTGCATAATGGTTTCCCTGGTGCTCACGGCAGATCCAGTGCCTTTGACCTTCCTGGGCATAGGCAGTCCAGCCATTCTGATTGATGATGGCGTGGTTTGCATATGATTGAAAATCTTCATCAATAGAGGTGACAGCCTCACCGGGATCTGTGCCGTTATCATCATCATCATCATCGTCACCACAGCGGGGATCATTCATATCGAGTTCCTCAAGCGTTCGGATATAGAGTTGGAAATCATCCCGGAATTGCGAGAGGATGGCAATGATGCTGCCGTTATTTTCCGGGGTTAGTGCATCGGCAAAATTGGCGTATCCGCTGGTTCTGACAATGACTTGGTTGCCATCACAATCTTCAAGCATCCGGTTTACATTCAGCAGGTTTTCGCTGTCTGCGAAAGGCTCGCCGACGTCAGAAGCGATGAATTGTACGTTTTCAAGTTTAATCAGCATCCCCTGATGCTGCGTGTTGATGGCTGAGATGTTCATCAATGTGGGTTCAATGGTTTTGCCATTTGCTTTCTTGATGACATTCCTGTCCACGTTAATATTATCAAGCTGCATCATCTGCATATACGAATCCATTATGGTTCCTTTAAGGTAGATGCGTACGGAGTCGCCCTGGTAAATTGCACCGGGAGCCTGCAGGCGAAGGTTGATGGCTCCTGTTTCATCCT
>SKSI01000103.1 GCA_007123065.1 Bacteroidales bacterium | reverse complement strand
GTTTTACCTGTATAATTAAGAAGATTCGGATAGGTTGTTGTGTCCCAGACCAGGCCACGCTCCAGCACGGGCTCGTCGTTATCAGCAACAACAACACCTCCGGAGAACGCTGTATTAATCCCCACATCAGAAACCGGCAATGTAGAAACAGTTGGAACGCCCTCAGTCCTGTAAGCAGCCACAACGTGTTTCATTTTTCTTATGGTGCGCACATTATCTGCATAAAACGGATGACCGGCGTGCCTGTCTTGAACCAACAATTCAGGATTTGAGAAATAGGGAACCCTGGTATGGGTGATGCCATCCTCAAAATGATTGCCATTCTCATAAGTCATCACCGTACAGTAATGGCTCCCATCCGGACTTTGCCAGCGCCATCCTGCAGACCATGTATTCTCGGGCCAGTTGATCCAGCTGTTTGGACCGGGATTTGCCAACTGATTCTTATGGTGATGCGCCCCTTTCAGGTGGCCCATCTCATGGACAAGCGTATATGAATTTGCGGCCTGCTGCACCCGGGTTACAGCAAAAGCATGCGTGGGAGACCCGTAAACATTTACCAAAGCACTGGCAACACCTCCCCTGTCATTGGTATGGGTGAATAAGGCACATATATCGGCATGATGTGCATCCCGCCATTCATGAACCTCATCCATAAAGCCGGGAATATAAAGGCCACTAATAAAATTACCATAAGGATTGTAGTCGGGCGAAACGATCAACCGCCACAGGTCAATTTGTGAATCTCCGGTCTCCTCGTAGTCTACCAGATCCGAATGAACCAGGGTAAGGGTCAAATATGTTTCGCTATTGTCGTGTACCATCTGTGCATTGGCAATTGCAAGAGCAATCACATTGTTGATACCGCCGCCGTGGAAGTCTGCCCAGTGCATGGCAGCAGGCGTATAAACAACCATCACATCAATATTTACCCATTCAAGGGGATTCAGATCGTCACAGTTACGCGGCGGTCCTGAATTATAGTTGTTTTTATTTTTGTTTTTATCAGGAATATCATTCAAATGCGAATAAAAGCTTCCCAGAACATCCAGGTTTTTTTCAGCAACCTCAACCAGGTAATGGCGGTATTCAAAAGGATCACTGATGATTTGATAAAACAAGCCACGCTGCGGCAAAAAAACACTGCCAAGACTTCTTTTTCCTGTTGTTGTGAAAACAAAATAACCGTCAGAGTCGTCCAGAAGTCCGATGAACGTATGGCTTTCATTCACGTTTTTATAGGATCGCGTGACAACGGCACTGAAGGTTTCATTGTCAAAAAGCCCGATCCGGATCTCATCGCCCTCTTTAACAGTTATTTCATTCTTTAATTCTTTACTGATGACAACCTCTTTATAACGATGCACGACATCCTTTAGTTCCATGAAATATAGTACTTCCTCAGCAGAACGATTGCTGCAGGAATATTCAGAGAACAGCGAGAATGATTGTTTTCTCCTTTCCAAAAAGGCAGAGTCGCGGCCTGCAGCCTGCAGGGCAAAAGCCGTTAAGACAAAAAGAAAAAAGAAATATGTTATGACAGATCTATCCATCATCCGTACAAATTTTTGGAGGAAGCCATTCGGTTTTTCCTGCTTCAAATATATAACATCCTGTCATTTTTTCTATTCATATTGCAATGTTTCTGATGGGTTTCTGCGCATACTTCTTCTGGCATGGTATCCCACTGCAAAAAATGTGATCAGAAACGCGGTCAGGCCGGCGACAAGGAAAGGCCATAGTTCCATGCGAACGCTATATGCAAAACCATCCAGCCATTGTCCCATTGCATACCACGCCAATATACTTGCTAATCCAAAAGCGATGGCCAGCAACCACAAAAAGTCTTTGGCCAACATAAGCAAGACGTCTCTCATTGAAGCTCCGAGCACCTTTCGTATGCCAATTTCGCGGGTACGCTGTTCGGCAGCATAGGCAGAAAGCCCATAAACACCCATAAAAGAGATGATGATACAAACAATGGCAAAAGCGCCAAAAAACCGGCCCAGCACTTGTTGCGACTGATACATCCCGGCAATGGTCTGGTCAAGGAAGAAATACACAAAAGGGTTCATTGGTGCAAATTCGTTCCACGCGCTTTCAACCGCAGCAATACCTGCCGTCAGATTGCTTCCCGGCAGTTTTACCATCAGGAAACTCCCCCTGTTCTCCATAGGAAATATCAACATCGGTTCAATCGGGTTTGTCAGTGATGTATAATGAAAGTCTTTCATAACGCCAATCACCCTTCTTCCGGTTTCCGATGGTTCAACGACCTCGTAATTGATATGGATCATTTTCCCGAGTGGGTCTTCCCAGCCAATCTGACGCCAGGTTGACTCATTGATGATCACGGCTTCCTGAATATCTGTTCGGCTTTCCCAGTCAAAGAACCGGCCCTTAACCAGCTCCATATCCATAAACTCTTTAAAGTCAGCTGAAACCTGGACAAAGTTCAAGGCAAACCTCTCCTGGCCCTCATCCGTATCGATATTCAAAGTATTTTGCAGTGTGTATATAGACGGATAGTAATTGGAGACTGCCGCATCAATAATCAAAGGTTCTTGAAGCAAGGTATTCATCAGCACTTCAGCCCTGTTTTTGTTGCTGTCATCCTGCATTTCAACAATCAGGACATGGTCATAATCATAACCCAGATCCTTTTGATTGATGTAGCGCATCTGGTTATGAACAACAAGCGTGGCCACAACCATAAATATGGATATAATGAACTGAAGAACGATCAGCGACTTTTTCAGGGATAAAGTTTTACGGCCGGGTTTGTACCTGTTAACAAGTACCTCTTTGGGGGAGAAAGATGTGTAATATACAGAAGGATAAATACCGGCAACAATCCCAACAAAAACAGCCATGCCAAGCAAAACAAAAAGCACATAAGGGTTTTGAAACACGTTGGCTGTAATGGCCACACCCAGCAGGTTATTCACTGCGGGCAACATCATTTCAGCCATCAGGAGGGCGATCAGAAGTGCTAAAACGGTGGTCAGCATTGACTCCAGCATGAACTGCCTGATGAGTTGAAGTTTCCCGGCTCCCATGACCTTCCGTACACCCACCTCTTTGCCTCTTTTTTTGAACCTGCTAATAGCCAGATTGGTGTAGTTAATGGCTGCGATGGTGAGCAAAAACAGTACGATAATTAAAAAAACACCAACCATTTCCGGACTCATCATGGTGGTTGCACCAGTTTCTGAAGTCATTTCGTACAAGAGCTTAGACCCCATGTGAATGCTGCTGACAGGTTGAAAAATAATACCTGATCGCATATCTAAAGTTGATTCAATACCCGAGAGGTGGTCATCATAAAACGGATCCCAGTGATTTTTCATAAAATGATCGGGGTTGAATCCTTCAACGGTCTTGATATACACCCACACGTTTTTGCTGGTTAGCGAGTTTTCAAACATTGCCCAGTTTGCCCCCCTGCCAAATACAGATTCAAACAGGGGGTTCAGGTGGGCCAGGCTTGACATCGACAGCAAGCCTTCGAACTGGAAGTGGCTGTTAACCGGGGGGTCTTCAATGACGGCAGTTACTTCGAAATGGCCTGCGCCCTCTACCAGAATGCTTTCACCGATAGGGTCATGATCTCCAAAATACCTTTCTGACATGCTTTGCGTCATCACCAGGGTAAAAGGCTTATTAAGGGCATCACCGGGGGTGCCGTGCAAAAAATCGAAATGAAAGAAGTCAAATATGGTGGAGTCTGCAGCAAAAACACCACTTTCAAAGTAGTTTTTGTCTTGATGGCGATACACCAAATTCCTGAAAAAGAAATTGACAGGAAAAACACGGGCATATTCGGTAAAATCAGGAAACTGTTCAACCATCAGCGGTGCGAGCGGATAAGAATTTACGGCAAATTGCTGTTCCTCTCCTGAAATGACGGATGATGAAGCCAGCCGGAAAATTCTTTCATGGTCCGGATGGTACTTGTCATAACTGAGCTCAAATTGCAGAAAAAGCAGAATGAGCAATGCACCGGCCATCGCGGCGGCAAGTCCGATAACATTTATAATGGCATATTGCTTCTCGCGAAGCATAATTCTGAAACTGATTTTTAGATCTGTCATTGTCATATAATAAATTGTTTTATCAAAATGCCTGTCCACCACAAAAATCGGGAAAATGCCACAGGTTTAAATTTGGCACTTCGATTTGCAAACTAAATTTCCAAAGTGGACATACAAGTTATATTTTTTATTACGTTTTTAAAAAAGATCATTCGTGTTTCAAAGCCTCGACCGGATCAATTCCTGATGAACGGATTGCGTGATAACCAACCGTTAACAATGAAACCAAAATAGCAATCAATCCGGAAAGCAGAAACGGGGCCGGACTAATTGCAATCCGGTAGGCAAAGTTTGCCAACCAGGAGTCAATAAAGTAGAATGCTCCTGCAGAAGCGACAGCGATGGCAATGAGCATCAGCCAGAGGTATTCTTTGTACAGCAGATGCAGGATGTTAACGGTTGAGGCGCCATGCACTACCCGGATGCCTATCTCCTTTGTTTTTTGCCCGGCAGTAAACCCCGCCAGTCCAAACAGTCCCATCAAAGAAAGCATAACACACAACGCAGCAAATATGGCAAACAAACGGCCAAGATTTTCATGACTATGAACAGACAGGTGATGCCTCTCATCCATGAAGTGATGACGCATCGGCAAAAACCCGGCGAAGTCGTGCCATATTTTCTCCAGTGCCGGCAGGAACCCTTGCCCGACATCATGCTTTAGCTTTATGCTCAATTGCGGTCCTTGTTCTACAGGTATGATGATCAGGGGCATTATTTGCTGTTCAAAGGAGGCAACATGGAAATCCTTTACCACACCAATGATCCTGCGGTTTGCTCCATTTGCATCTCCAAAGTGACGGATCTGTTTCCCTACCGGGTCATCCCAGCCAAATAGACGGGCAGCCGTTTCGTTTACAACAAACGATTCAGATAAGTCTGTTGTCAGTTCGGGATCAAAAAATCTTCCATCAACAACCTCTAATCCATAAACCTCAGCAAATGAGCGACAGACGTGATATACGCCGGTCATTCGCTCCGCAAAACCGTCCTCCATTTCAATCTGAAACCCCCACTGTTGAAGGCCAACTCCGGGACCTGGAAGGTTCGACGACAAACTTACCCTGTCGACAACAGCCATCTGTTCCACCTCATTTTTCAGACTTTCCCTTTGGTGGGCTTCCAGATCCTGAACATTCAATATGACGATCCGTTCTGTTTCATAACCCAGGTCTTTGTTACGCATAAAAAACAACTGCTGCACGACAATCAGGGTGGCAATGATCATGAATACTGAAATGGCAAATTGAAAACCAACCAGCAATTTTCTCACAAAAAGATTTCTGTCGGAGAGACGTATCTGCTGCTTTAGAACCTCAACGGGCCTGAAACCTGACAAATAAAGGGCCGGGTAGCTGCCTGACAACAATCCTGTAAGAAGAACCAGCAAAAAAATAAGGGTAAAAAAACGAAAGTCAAGCAATAAGCTAAAATAGAGGTCTTTAATCATAAGCTGATTAAAAACAGGCAAGAACAATTCAATCCATAGCAGCGCGAAGAAAAACGCTACAAAGCAAACCAGCAATGATTCAGACAGAAATTGACGAACCAGTCTTGAACGATCAGCACCGAGCACTTTGCGCACCCCGACCTCTTTTGAACGTTTGGCAGAGCGGGCAATGGCCATATTCATGTAATTGACCGACGCTATGGAAAGCAGAAAAATGGCAATGGTTATGAAAATGTACACGAAAACCCGATCTCCCTTTGCGGGTATCTCTTCCGGATTGAATGGTTCATAAACCTCATCCTTAAGAAAGTACAGGTCTTCCATTGGGCGTAATTTCAGATTAAACGTTCCATTCTCTACTTGTTCAAAAAAGTCGGACAATATCCGATCTTGAACAAATGCTTCCAGTTTTGCATCAAACTCCGGTGTGTTCAGATCCTGGTTCGCAAGCAGATAGGTGAAATAATTGTTCGTAAAATAGGAGTCTGACATCATCCCCTCCGTAATTATTCCATCCAGTGAACTCCAGTACATCAGCATACGGAACTTAAAATGGGAATTTCCAGGAATGTCTTCAATCACCGCACCCACTTCAACATGATGTTTTTTGTTAAAAGTGAAATGCTTCCCTACCGGATCACCGGGACCAAAAATCCTTTCCGCCGTGCTTTTTGTCAGAACGGCCAGGTTGTTATGCCGCAAGGAAGCCACGGGATCACCGTAAACAACCGGATGGGTGAAAAATTCAAAAAAATTGGAATCAACAAGTAACATACCCTTCTCATACAAGCTGTTTTCTCCATGTTGAATCAAGAATTCAGGCGACAGAATATCCATTGAAAGCATTCGCAGAAAGTCATCGATTTCCGGAAAATTTTCCTTCAGGTCCGGACCTGCCGGATATGAACTGACACCGGCTTTGACAGGCGGACCGCCAATCCCAATTTCAATGCCCACGCGATAGAGCAAATCATAATTGTCGTGGTGCTTATCGGCAGCCAATTCATGTTGCACATATAGCAGGATGATTATTGCTGATGCCAGCCCAACAGATAACCCCAGTACATTTATAATTGAATAAAGCAGGTTTTTCCTGAAGTTTCGCCAGGCTATGCTTAAATAGTTTTTTATCATTGGTGATGTATAATTAGATAAATATGGCCTTATCAAACACGATTTTTATATCAAATAACGTGCAATAATACACTTCATCCTGGTTAGCTGTTTTTTACAAACGTTCCGCTTTTGCTTGTTTTAACAAAGTTGAACAATATCGCACATCATTGTACGAAGGCGAACACCCATGGTATTTGGAAGCATCGGTTTTTTTGATTATATTCGCATAAAACATCACTCAAAACCATCACATTATGAAACATGTATTGCCAAAATTACCCTATTCTCCCGAGGCACTTGAGCCACACATTTCAAAAAAGACCATAGAATATCATTATGGGAAACACCATATGACCTATGTTCAGAAATTAAATGGCCTCATTGAGGGCACTTCATTTGAAGACATGAGCCTTGAAGACATCATCAGGAAAGCAGATGGAGGAATTTTCAACAATGCGGCGCAGGTTTGGAATCATACTTTTTACTGGGAAGGTTTCTCTGCAAATGGCAAAGATGCCCCCGGGGGTGCGTTGCTTGAAGCAATTAACAAGGACTTTGGTTCGTTTGAAGACTTCAAAGAGGCCTTTACACAAAAAGCAACCACGCTATTTGGATCCGGATGGACCTGGCTTGTAAGGAAAGCGGACGGCAAGCTTGAGATCGTACAAACCTCAAATGCAGAAAATCCTATGCAAGCCGGCGACAAGCCCCTGTTAACCTGCGATGTATGGGAGCATGCTTATTACCTGGATTACCAGAATCGCCGTCCTGAATATATAGCAGCATTCTGGAAGTTGGTTGACTGGGACATTGTTGCGAACAGGATGTAACCGATCACGTCTCTCTTTTTCAGCAGTTTAAAAAATGTTAAAGGCGTGTTAAATTGTGTTAAGCAGCGCCGCGGATTCCTTTTGTCTTTTACTTTTGCACGAAGGCTTAAAGGCGCATCCTAACAATTGAATTATCCCGCCGGCCTGAAACCATTTGGTTGATATTTTGTTTAAACAATTAATGAAAAAGAGGTTTATCATACTTGTGATTGTCGCGATCAGCATTTCCTTGCTTGGACTGTTGGGGGTTCAGCTGTACTGGATACGCAACGCCGTTGCCATCAAAGAGGTTAACTTCGACCGGGGAGTGAGCGAAGCTGTTTCCCGCGCCATTTACCGTTTCAACAAACAGGAGCTGACACGTAAAATGACGATGCAGCACGAGCGCAATCATCATCTGAGTCAACTCAGCAGCATCCTCGACTCACTCAACCGCATCCATTACAATGAGATTTTCTCGCAGCATTCAGACCAAAGCCAGTCTGTGGAAGATGAGCCGGATATGTTCTGGCAGAATTTCGGCTTTCAGCGTTACCCCGGCTCCGGATATATCCCTGAATCAGGTGGTCCTTTTCGACAGGACCCGTTCAGTGCTTTTTTTGAAAGAAGCAGAATGATCAATGACTTATTTGACGAGCTGTTTTACAACAGGTATTCTTTTCAGGTAACCAACGAAAACACCATCCGGTCGCTCGACTCTCTGCTGCGTTATGAGTTGGAAACCCAGGGAATCAAGACACCTTATGAGTTTGGTGTCTACAATCCACACAACCATCTGCTGGTAACGGAAAAAACAGGCAAACACTCCAATGAGCTGATGACAAGCCCCTACCAGTTTCACCTGTTCCCAAACGACCTTTTTGTCAACCCTGAATATTTGCTGGTATATTTTCCGCAACAGGAAAGGTATATCCTTTCACAAATGAATGCCATGCTGGGGACATCATTTGTGCTGTTACTGATTCTTATCTCGTCATTTGCATTCACCATCTTTACCATCATCAGGCAAAAGAAACTTTCTGTGATGAAAAATGACTTCATCAACAATATGACGCACGAGTTAAAGACACCTATTTCCACCATATCCCTTGCTTGTCAGGCGCTGAGTGATCAGGATGTTAAAAAATCCGAGCCGCTTTACAAAAGTTACATCCGGGTGATCAATGAAGAAAATGAACGTCTTGGCCTGCTCACAGAGCGGGTTTTGCAAACAGCACTCATCGAAAAGGCCAGGATCAGGCTGAACATTACCGGACTGAATCTTCACGACATCATACAACAGTCTATTGACAAGGTCGGGTTGCAGGTTGAAGCGCGGCACGGACGAATAGAGAAACACCTGGAAGCGGAATACAGCTTCGTAAAAGGTGACAAGGTGCATCTCACCAATATTTTCTCCAACCTGATTGATAATGCAAACAAATATTCTCCCAATGCGCCGGAGATTAAAATAAGTACAGAAAACTCAGCCAAAGGAGTGCTTGTTCACGTACAAGACAAAGGAATTGGCATCGGCCGTGCAAATCAAAAGAAAATTTTTGATAACTTGTACCGGGTTTCGACAGGAAACATTCATGATGTAAAAGGTTTCGGCCTCGGACTCAGTTACGTTAAAGCAATTGTTGAGCAACACGGTGGAACGGTATCACTTGAAAGCGAACAGAATAAAGGATCACGGTTTACTGTTTTCATCCCTTTCGGATACAATGGCAACAAGACTGAAAAGTATTAAACGAACATAAAACGACGACACGATGGACAAGCCACAAATCAAGATTCTGCTGGCCGAAGACGACCACAACCTCGGTACCATATTAAAAGCATATCTGGAAGCTAAGGGTTTCCCAACAACACTCTGCGCGGACGGTCAGGAGGCATATGAAGCCTTCACCAAACAAAGTTTTAATTTTTGCGTACTTGATGTGATGATGCCCGTAAAAGATGGCTTCTCACTTGCAAAAGACATCCGGAAGGTGGACACGAAGGTGCCCATATTGTTTCTGACTGCCAAAAACATGCAGGAAGATATTCTGGAAGGATTGAAAATCGGTGCGGACGATTACATGACAAAGCCATTCAGCATGGACGAACTCCTGCTGCGGATCAATGCCATATACCGCCGCACCTACTTCGAAAAACCCGGAGATTCAGAAAAAACATTCTTCCAGATTGGAAAATACAAATTTGACTATGCCAGACAAATACTTAAGATTGATGGCAAAGAACAAAAACTGACTTCAAAAGAAGCCCAGCTCCTTAAAATGCTTTGCGACAGGGTAAATTACGTGCTGGACAGATCGGAGGCGCTCAAAAAAATCTGGCTGGATGATAATTACTTCAATGCCAGGAGCATGGATGTATACATCGCGAAGCTGCGCAAGTACCTGAAAGATGATCCGGCTGTGGAGCTGCTCAACGTGCACGGGAAAGGGTTTAAGCTTTTGGTGACCGGGGAGAACGACCAAAGCTAAGAGTTCCACATTTCCCTGCGGTCAATCAATAATTACCGGCTTGTTGTCATTAGGACACCTCTTCAGGCACACCCGCCCTGTCAGGGCAGTGTCAATACCGGGCAATCCCTTTATAAGCAGAATATAGAATCTATTAGACGCCATAAACATTAAGGCTTTCTCTTTGTTATTCTGTATGAAAAACATCGCACCCCATTGAATAAGAAAGCAAGGTTTCATATCTTTGCACGGCAATTTAAAATAATTCCAAATAAGCTTTTGGGAACGTTCAACCACAGAAACAAGACACCTGGCTTACAGATAGCAACTGATTATGAAAGACGACGACAACAAAATATTGCAGGAAGTAACCGGATCAGACTATAAATACGGCTTTTACACTGATATTGAGATGGACCAGGCTCCCCCGGGGTTAACGGAAGACACCATCCGTTTCATTTCTGCAAAAAAGAATGAGCCGGAATTTATGCTGGAGTTCCGCCTGAAAGCGTTCAGACACTGGCAAACACTTAAAGAGCCTGAATGGGCGCACGTGGAATACCCCTCCATCAATTACCAGGATCTGATTTACTATTCTGCCCCGCGCAAAAAGCCCAAATACGACAACATAGACGAGGTCGATCCTGAACTTTTAGAAACCTTTGAAAAACTCGGCATTCCACTCGACGAGCAAAAGTCGCTTGCTGGTGTCGCTGTTGATGCTGTAATGGACAGTGTTTCGGTGGGTTCCACCTTTAAGAAAACACTCGAGGAACAGGGCGTGATCTTTTGCTCCTTCTCAGAAGCTTTACAGAAACACCCGGAGCTGATCAAAAAACACATGGGCACCGTGGTCCCTTATACAGATAATTTTTTCGCCGCCCTGAATTCTGCTGTTTTTAGTGACGGTTCATTCGCCTATATTCCAAAAGGAGTTAAATGCCCGCTGGAACTATCAACCTATTTCCGGATCAACGCGGCCAACACCGGACAGTTTGAACGCACACTCATCGTGGCCGAGGAGGGAAGCTATGTCAGCTATATGGAAGGATGCACCGCTCCTATCCGTGATGAAAACCAGCTGCATGCAGCCATTGTTGAGATCATCGCCCACAAGGATGCCGAAGTAAAATATTCAACGGTTCAGAATTGGTGGCCAGGCGACAAAGAGGGAAAAGGGGGCGTTTATAACTTCGTAACGAAAAGAGGTATCTGCGAAGGTGACAACTCAAAGATATCCTGGACACAGGTTGAAACAGGATCAGCAGTTACCTGGAAGTACCCGAGCCTGATCCTGAAGGGTGACAACAGCACCGGAGAGTTTTACTCTGTAGCCGTAACCAACAACAAGCAGCAGGCTGACACCGGCACCAAAATGATCCATCTTGGAAAAAACACCCGAAGCACCATCATCAGCAAAGGAATCTCAGCCGGACAAAGCAACAACAGCTATCGCGGACTGGTCAAAACCAGTAAAAAAGCGGAAAATGCACGCAATTTCTCACAGTGCGACTCTTTGCTTCTGGGCGATCAGAGTGGTGCACACACCTTCCCATATCTCGACGTGGGCAACAGGACCTCGATCGTGGAACACGAGGCAACCACAAGCAAGATATCCGAAGACCAGCTTTTTTATTGCCTGCAAAGAGGTATCGACATGGAGGGAGCCATCGGCCTGATCGTCAACGGCTACGCCAAGGAGGTATTGTCAAAGCTCCCGATGGAGTTCGCAGTAGAAGCACAAAAACTGTTGTCTGTCAGTCTTGAAGGAAGCGTTGGATAAACACAGCAACCAATTGAAAAATAACGTTAATCAATGCAGATATGCTTAATATAAAGAACCTTTCAGCATCCATCAACGGGAAAACCATTATCAGTGGATTGAATCTTGAAGTGAAAGAGGGTGAGGTACACGCTATTATGGGACCTAACGGGTCAGGAAAAAGCACCCTGGCAAGCGTCATTGCCGGGCGCGAAACTTTTGACGTAGATGAGGGCACCATTACCTACATGGGGAAAAACCTCCTTGATTTGCCGGCCGAAACACGGGCACGGGAAGGGATCTTCCTGGGCTTTCAATACCCTGTCGAAATACCCGGCGTGAGCATTGCCAACTTCATGCGAACAGCCATCAATGAGAAGCGGAAATACCTGGGCCTTGAACCCCTGACAGGAGCTGAATTCCTAAAACTGATGGAAGAAAAGAAAAAAATGGTGGATATCCAGTCGAAACTGACCAACCGTTCCGTGAATGAAGGCTTCTCCGGAGGAGAAAAGAAAAAAAACGAAATCTTCCAGATGGCGATGCTGGAGCCCCGCCTTGCCATTCTTGATGAAACCGATTCCGGCCTGGACATAGACGCACTAAAAGTTGTGGCCAAAGGTGTCAATAAGCTTCGACGCCCCGACAATGCAACGATTGTTATCACGCACTACCAGCGTCTGCTTGATTATATCACACCTGATTTTGTCCATGTGTTATATGATGGACGCATCATCAAAAGCGGGGACAAGAATCTTGCGCTGGAGCTTGAGAAAAAAGGCTACGACTGGGTAAAAAAGGAAGCTCCAGCCGGAGTGTAATTCATGAACCTAAGAAGTGAATCCAATGAATACAACATATTCTTCACTTGATAAAGACCGGCTGACAGATCTCTTTCAGAAGGAACGCAAGTCCATAACCGGACAAGCCACACCCCTGGTAAATCAAATCCGGCAACACGCGCTGTCACGCTTCAAAAAAAATGGTTTTCCAACCAAACAACTTGAAAACTGGCGTTTTACAGACCTTACCCCATTGCTGAATACTGAATTTGTTTTTGATTTCAGCAACCAAAGCCGCAGCATGGATGTCGGGAAAATCTTCACCTGCGATGTCTATGACCTCGACACGTTTAGTATTACCTTGCTTAACGGTTGGTTTGTTTACCAAAGTGCGCCTCTGACCAAACTGGGGAACGGCACCATCATCGGCAGCCTGGCAAAAGCCATGGAGGTGTATCCGGAACTGGTTGATCAGTACTTTGGCAAAGCAGCCAAAACAGATCAATATGAATTCGCAGCACTAAACACGGCCTTTGTCCAGGATGGGTTGTTCATTTATGTACCTGATGGTGTTGAGCTTGAAAAACCTATACAACTGATCAACATTGTCAATGCCGACCACCCGGTCTTTTTACAGCCCCGGCACCTGATCATTGCCGGAAAAGGAAGCAAGGTCACCCTGGCACACTGTGACCATTCCCTGACACACAACGTTAGCTTTACCAATACGCTGGCAGAAATTTTCGTTGAAGAAAATGCCGTAGTAGATCACTACAAAATTCAAAACAAAGGAAAAAACTCCACCCTCATCACCAACACATTCATCCAACAGAAGAAATCCAGCACAGTTTACAGCAACATGATCACCCTGAATGGCGGTTTCACTAAGAATATTCTGGATGTAAGCCTTCCGGAACCGAACTGCCGGTCGGAACATTTTGGCCTTTATCTTGTTGACAGCAACCAACACGTTGACAACCAGGTATACATCGACCATATAGCACCGGATAATTACAGCAACCAACTCTTTAAAGGGATTCTGGATGATGAGGCCAGGGCTGTCTTTTCCGGAAAAGTAATGGTTAGGAGGCACGCGCAACATACCGTTGCACATCAGAACAACAAAAACATCCTGCTTACTGACGACGCAAAAGCCAACACGCAGCCGCACCTGGAGATCTATGCCGATGATGTAAAATGCTCGCACGGAGCTACAGTCGGCCAGCTGGATCCGGAAGCGATGTTCTATCTCCGCTCAAGAGGCTTGTGTGAAAGAACGGCAAGGCAATTGATGATGATCGCATTCGCCGGCGAAGTGGTGCAAAAGATCTCCATCCAGGCACTGCAGGAACGGATACAGCATCTGGTCGAAAAACGCCTGAAAGGAGAGCTTTCCATCTGTGATCAGTGTATGTTGCACTGCAACAGCAAAGAACCAACTGCATTTAACATTGACATGAGTAAAATCTAACGCCTGGTATGAGTTTCGACCCTGACATATTGCGCAAACAGTTTCCAATCCTGAGCACGGAGGTTAACAAACGTCCCCTGGTGTATCTTGACAATGCCGCTACGACTCAAAAGCCCCGCGTTGTGCTGGATCGCCTTGTCCGGTATTATGAGAACGAGAACAGCAACATCCACCGGGGAGCACATTTTCTAAGCAGTCAGGCCACAGAAGCCTACGAAAACGCGCGTAAAACGATACAACACCATATCAATGCCCGTTACGCGCACGAAGTGATCTTTACACGGGGCACAACCGAAGCAATCAACCTTGTTGCAGCCTCTTTCAGCCAGAAATATCTGAAGTCCGGTGACGAGATCCTGATCTCTGCCATGGAACACCACGCCAACATCGTACCCTGGCAAATGGCTTGTGAAAGACATCAGGCAAAGCTCAGGGTGATCCCTATGAGGGAAGACGGTACACTGGATATGGATACTTTTGAAAAGTTGCTGAACAAACATACCAAACTGGTTGCCCTGACCCACATAAGCAATGCCCTGGGCACCATCAATCCGGTTAAGAAGATCATTGAAACGGCACATCACGAAAACATCCCCGTTTTGATCGATGGCGCACAGGCTACGCCGCATATGGCTGTTGACGTGCAGGATCTGGATTGCGATTTTTATTGTTTTTCAGGACACAAAATGTACGGCCCGATGGGTGTGGGGGTTCTTTATGGAAAGGAAGAACTGCTCAATGAAATGCCTCCATGGCAAGGTGGCGGTGAAATGATCAGCTCGGTGAGTTTTACAAAAACGACATACAACGAGCTTCCGTTTAAGTTTGAGGCCGGAACACCCAATGTTGCCGATGTACTGGGGATGGAGTCAGCCATCCTGTTTCTATCGGAGACAGGTATAGAAAACATTGCAGCCCACGAAAAGGAACTGCTCAGATATGCCCTGGATCGGCTTAAGCAGGTGGACAATATCCGTTTTATCGGGGAAGCCCCTGAAAGAAGTGCCGTTGTCTCTTTCCTGTTTAATGACATCCATCCTTACGACACCGGCACAGTTCTTGACAAACTCGGCATTGCCTTGCGTACCGGACACCATTGCGCGCAACCCATTATGACCCATTTCAACATCCCCGGAACAGTTCGTATATCTTTTGCAGCATACAATACCAAACAGGAGATAGATATCCTGATGAACGGTCTGTCAACCGTAAGGGATATGTTCGGATAAAGATGTCAAAAAAAAAATCATACTTCATAAAAACAAAGCGGATGGCCACAATCAAAGAGAAAGAAACAGAAATAATTGAGGAGTTTGAGTTGTTTGATGACTGGATGGATAAATACAATTACATCATTGAGATGGGTAAATCGCTTCCTGGTATCGACGACAAGTATAAACAGGAAAAATACCTTATCAAAGGTTGCCAGGCCCAGGTCTGGCTTCATGCCGAATACAGGGATGGAAAAGTCTTTTTTGTTGCCGACAGCGATGCCCTGATCACCAAGGGGATCGTTGCACTGCTCATCCGGGTGCTTTCAGGCCAGAAACCGGAAGAGATCATCGATGCCGATATGTCATTCATTGACCAGATCGGTTTGAAAGAACACCTTTCCCAAACACGCTCGAACGGACTCGTAAACATGATCAAGCAGATGAAATTGTATGCACTGGCGATAAAGGGGTAAGGTTGATTGGTTGATTGGATGAATGGGTGATTGGGTGATTTGTTGATTGGATGATTGGTTGATTGGGTGATTGGGTGATTTGTTAATTGGATGATTGGTTGATTGGGTGATTGGTTGATTGGATGATTGGTTGATTGGGTGATTGGGTGATTTGTTAATTGGGTGAATGGTTGATTGGGTGAATGG
>SKSI01000142.1 GCA_007123065.1 Bacteroidales bacterium | reverse complement strand
GCCTGAATTTCAGTGAGCTCAAAGGACTCCACCAGACCTGCTTTGGCTTCATCAGGAGTTTGAGATGCCCGGATCAGTTTGATGATTTCATCAATATTATCGAGTGCTATAAGCAGACCTTCAAGGATATGCGCCCGTTTTTCAGCTTCGCGCAACTCATACTGGGTGCGTCTTGTAACCACTTCGTGCCGGTGGTCGACATAATGCCTGATAAGGTCTTTAAGATTCAGCATCATGGGTCTGCCGTTCACCAGGGCTATGTTGTTGACATTAAATGATGACTGCAAACCTGTATGTTGGTAAAGCAGGTTGAGTACTACATTTGGAACGGCATCTTTACGGAGTTCATAAACGATTCTCAACCCTTTGCGATCAGATTCATCACGTATATCGGTTATCCCTTCAATTTTCTTGTCATTTACCAGATCAGCCGTTTTCTTAATCATTTCGGCCTTGTTTACCTGGTAGGGAATGGATGTAACGATGATCACTTCCTTGTCGTTTTCCGATGTTTCTATCGTGGCTTCACCCCGCATCATGACGCGTCCCCGGCCGGTATGATAGGCATCCTTAACTCCTTCGTAGCCGTAGATCAGTCCACCTGTCGGAAAATCAGGTGCCTTAATATGCTGCATCAATTCATCAATGGTGATATCGTTGTTTTCAATGTAAGCAACTACACCGTCAACAACTTCACTGAGGTTATGAGGGGGCATATTCGTGGCCATACCCACAGCGATACCGGATGATCCGTTTACAAGAAGGTTCGGGATTTTTGCCGGCAGAACGGTGGGTTCTTTGAGGGTGTCGTCAAAGTTTAACTGAAAATCAACAGTTTCCTTATCAATATCTGTAAGCATCTCCTCGGCGATCTTCTGCATCCTTGCTTCCGTATAACGCATCGCTGCAGGACTGTCACCGTCAATGCTGCCATAGTTTCCCTGTCCGTCTACCAATGGATAACGGAGCGACCACTCCTGAGCCATACGCACCATCGCATCATAAACCGAGCTGTCTCCGTGCGGATGATACTTACCAAGCACCTCCCCTACAATTCTGGCAGACTTTTTGTAAGGCCTGTTGCTATATACACCAAGTTCGTGCATCCCAAAAAGCACCCGGCGATGAACAGGCTTAAGTCCATCACGAACATCGGGAAGTGCCCTGGAAACGATTACAGACATGGCATAGTCGATGTATGCCGACTTCATCTGCTCTTCAATATCAACCTTTAATATCTTTTCTTCTGACATTCTGGAAATCAATATTTTTAAAAAAATTATTATTAAAAAATGAAGATACGAAAATACACATTTTTTCCCGAAAAGGGCTCATTAAAAACAATCGGATTTTTATATTTTTTTCTAACAAATGCAGTTAATTATTGTTAACAATTAGTAGATGGTTGTATCATTTTGTTTAATATTGTACTGTTAATTTTGAAAGAAGATAAATATGGAAGCTAAATTTTCTCCTGTTGTCAAAGATGTAATCACGTACAGTCGTGAAGAAGCATTGCGTAACGGGAACAATTATATTGGTATTGAGCACTTTCTGCTTGGTTTGATTCGTGAGGGTGAAAATCTTGCCGTTCAAATTCTTACTCAATTGGGACTGGACCTGAATCAGATCAAAAAGACTGTTGTAAGTACGATCAAGGGAGGAATGCCATCCAACCGGAATATGGAGAATATTCCGCTTGTAAAGCAAGCCGAGCGTGTCTTGAAGATCACTTACCTGGAGGCAAAATTGTTTAACAGTGAGCTGATTGGAGCAGAACACCTGTTGTTATCTATCCTGAAGGATAACGACAACCTTGCCACGCGTATTTTAAACCAGCAAGGTGTTGATTACGATCTGATCCGGGATCAGGTAAAACATATCAACAGTGGGTTTTCTGATAAGCCGGCAGAAAAGGACATACACAGTGAACTTTCTCCCAGTGAAGAAGATGATGCCACTGAGGGAGGTGGCTTTGGCGGTTCGATGAAAAAGGCTGCCGATAAGTCGACAACCCCCGTGCTCGATAACTTTGGCCGTGATCTCACTCGTGCTGCTGAAGAGGACAGGCTTGATCCTGTTGTAGGCAGGGAACGTGAGCTGGAGCGCATCGCTCAGATCCTTTCGCGCCGCAAAAAGAACAATCCCATACTTATTGGGGAACCTGGCGTTGGCAAGTCGGCTATTGCAGAAGGGCTCGCTTTACGAATTGTACAGCGCAGGGTATCTCGTGCCCTGTTCAATAAACGTATTGTAACACTTGACCTGGCATCATTGGTTGCCGGTACCAAATACCGCGGACAGTTTGAAGAAAGAATGAAGGCGCTGCTCAATGAATTGGAAAAAAATTCTGACGTGATTCTCTTTATCGATGAGCTGCATACCATTGTAGGTGCCGGAGGGGCTTCCGGATCGCTGGATGCATCCAATATGTTCAAACCTGCACTTGCGCGTGGTGAAATCCAGTGCATCGGTGCAACCACAATGGATGAATACCGTCAGCATATTGAAAAAGACGGTGCACTGGAACGCAGGTTTCAGAAAATCATTATCGATCCCACCACAGCAGAGGAAACAATTGAGATCCTGAACAATATCAAATCAAAATATGAAGACCACCATTTGGTAAACTATTCAGAGGATGCGATCAAGGCTTGCGTTTATTTAACAGACCGGTATGTCAGTGACCGTTATCTGCCGGATAAAGCCATTGATGCACTTGACGAAGCAGGCTCGCGCGTGCACATTACCAATATCAGGGTTCCTGAGGCAATTATTAATATTGAAACACAGATCGACCAAGTTCGTGACGAGAAAACCCAGGCGATAAAATCGCAAAAGTATGAGCAGGCTGCCCAATATCGTGATCAGGAAAGAGCCCTGATGGATGAGTTGGATGCTGAAAAGAAACGATGGGAAAAAGAATCGCAATTGCATCGGGAAATTGTTGATGAGCAGAATGTATCGGAAGTGGTTTCAATGATGACGGGCGTACCGGTTCAACGAATAGCCCTTAACGAAAGTGAGCGATTGATCAGCATGGAACAGGATCTTGAGAAGAGCGTGGTGGGACAGAATGCGGCGATTAAAAAGATCGTGAAGAGCATACGCAGGAATCGCGCTGGCCTTAAGGACCCTTCCAAGCCAATTGGTTCTTTTATTTTCCTGGGACCTACAGGTGTTGGAAAAACACACCTGGCCAAAGTTTTGTCACATCACTTGTTTGATTCAGATGATGCGATCATCCGGATTGATATGAGTGAGTACATGGAGAAGTTTGCTGTAAGCAGGCTTGTGGGTGCACCTCCCGGTTATGTGGGTTATGAAGAAGGTGGTCAGCTTACCGAGAAAGTGCGCAGAAAACCTTATTCCGTGCTCTTGCTCGACGAAATTGAAAAAGCACATCCTGATGTGTTCCACTTATTGCTGCAAATGCTTGATGATGGTCAGCTGACCGACAGTCTCGGGCGACGGGTTGACTTCAAGAACACCATCATTATTATGACCTCGAATATCGGCTCGCGTCAATTAAAGGACTTTGGAATGGGAGTTGGATTCAACACACCCGCGCGTCAGGCTGCTTCTAAAGAATATACCCAGAGTGTGATTGAGAATGCTTTGAAAAAAACATTTGCGCCTGAGTTTCTCAACCGGGTTGATGATGTCGTCATCTTTGATTCGTTACTAAAAGATCATATTTTCAAGATTATTGACATTGAACTGAAGAAACTGTTCAAACGGATTGGTGATCTTGGTTATGATATCAAGCTGACAGATGCAGCCAAGGAATTTATTGCCGAAAAAGGCTGGGATCCAAGCTTTGGGGCAAGACCGCTGAAACGTGCCATCCAGAAATACCTGGAGGATCCGCTGGCCGAGGAGATCATCAGAAGCAAAATTTCAGAAGGTGATATCATCCGGGTTGACTACAAGAAGGATGAGGAGGAGATCAATATAAATATTGTCAAATCAAAAACGAAGAAAGAAAAAAGTGATGATAATCCAGACAAGAAAACCAAAAAGTCTGCCAGGGATTAACCTTATTTGATTGCAAGTAAAAAAGGCTGTTTCATAAACTGAAACAGCCTTTTTTTGTATTCTTAATACTCTTCTAGAATTTGTAGGTGTTGTCTGCAATCAGCTTCGCTGCAATGCGTCTTCTGGCTTCTTTTACATTAACACCCGGCAGATCGGTAAGTCTTGCTATTGCAGCAATCAGTTTTTCTGTATCGGGGCCTTCCAAAGATGAATAGATTCCATCCATCGCCCATTTTCTGACCTTGCTGACCGTATCATACATAAATACATCCAGCATATCTTTATACAATGAAGCTTCCTCCCCTTTCATCGGTTCGATTTTCTCAACGCGCAGTGCCAGAGATTCGGCAATGTAAAGCTCTGATATCGTATCGGCTATGTTGTTCATTACCTCCTGTTCCCTGACCAGTTTTCTGCCAAAGGTTTCAACGGCAGTGTGCATGGCAAGAAGGATCACTTTCTTCATATTTTTAAGCATCCGCGACTTTTGCTGATAGTAGTTCTCTTCCCCTTCCTTCCCATCAGTGATGGCGTCAAGATTCTCATACAGTTTTTTCGCCGGGCCAAAGAGGTCATACTCACCCTTCATTGATCTTTTCATGGCTGTATCCACGACCAGTAGTCTGTTGATCTCGTTGGTACCTTCAAAGATTCTGTTGATACGGCTGTCGCGGTAACAGCGTTCCACGTTCATTTCGGAGGAGTAGCCCATGCCTCCGTGAATCTGCACGGCTTCATCTG
>SKSI01000141.1 GCA_007123065.1 Bacteroidales bacterium | reverse complement strand
CCGTAATCCCGCCACTCAAAAAAACCGCTGACAGGCAAAAGTCCCCGTTTTGATCGAATGATGCTTCTGTATGAAGGCTTTTCAAAAACGGTTTCTCCGACGGCATTTAAAGTTCCTTTTCGAATTTTGGATGCCTTGTCCTCATCTTTAACCCAAAATGGGATCAGACCCCACCCCATCATTCGGATGCCCTTTCCGGTTACAATTGGAAGTTCAGGATGGACAAATGCACTGAGAAAAAAATACTCCGGCAAATGGTCCAATTTGTTTTTGGGATGAATTGGACCATTCCATTCAGGAGGCAACATGTTCTTATACCTTTCAATCAGTCTTGATTGCTTCTTCTCAAGGTATGCAACAGAATAGCACATGTTTCCTGACAGTTTGGGAGCCTTAATCTTAATCTTAATCTTAATCTTAATCTTAATCTTAATCTTAACCTTAACCTTAACCTTAACCTTAACCTTAATTATCCCACCCACCGTCCCTCCAGCCCAATATCCACTATTCCTTACATAGTCATGCAAGTATGTAGTTTTGCAGGACAAAAATATTAAAAAAATCAGGAAAAATGCAATAATTAAAATAAAATTGGAATAAAATATGCCAGAAGGATATAAATATTGCGTTAAAAGGTTTTGTTATGTTAAGAATCAAGTTTGTCGCTAAGAGACCGGAAACCTTTGCCTAAAATTTCAGATGCTTCAATTACCGTGACGAAGGCGTTGGGGTCAATATCATAAATAAAATCCTGGAGAATGGCAACTTCACGCCGGGTTACATTAACAAAAATGATCTTTTTTTCATCTCCTTTGAACATACCTTTCCCTTCAAGAAGGGTGCCTCCCCGGTTCAGGTCTGTCAATATCTTTTCTGAGATGATCTCATAGCGGTCTGAAATGATAAACAGGGTTTTTTCATAGGAAAAGCCTTCCAGTACCACATCAATCACCTTTCCGGTAATAAAAATGATGATAAGGGAATACAATGGGATGGTCCAGTCTCCGAACGCAGCCAGACCCAAAAGTACAATCAGGGCATCAATAATCATCAGGCTTTGCCCCAAAGGCATGCGTGTATATTTTGTTATGAGCATAGCGATGATGCTGCTGCCTCCTGATGTGGCTTTGGCTTTGAAGATCAGTCCGAGTCCCAGACCGATGAGCACCCCTCCAAAAATGCTGGCAAGCAATGGTTCAATCCCTTCCAACGGTTCATTGCCGGTTATAATAATCAAACCATCTATAAAACCTGAAGCCAGCACGAAGCCTACAACGGTTTTAACGCCGAACCGCGGACCAAGGAGTTTGACACCAATAATCATTAATGGAATATTCAGGGCCAGTCCTGTCAGTCCTACCGGAAAACCCAGCAGGTGATATAAAATAATGCCGATCCCATATACGCCGCCGGGAACGAATTTGTAGGGACTTACGAAAAGTACATATCCTGCTGCCATAATGAAGGCACCGATGGTAATTAAAGTATATGACTTAAACCACTTACCGGAAAATATTTTTTCTTTGTTCAAAAAAGTCATTTCAGAAAATTTAGATTAACTTCGTGAGGATTTTTAAGCGTGCAAAGATAATTGATTTTTTGATGGAAACATACCCCCCCAGGAAGCATTTCAGGGCATTGATATCCGTTTACGACAAAGCCGCCTCAGCCCCATTGATAAAGGCTTTGAGCAGTCTTGGTGTTGAACTGTTGTCTACCGGCGGCACACAACAGTTTATCCGTAGTCTGGGACTCCCTGTAAGCTCTGTCGAGGAGGTAACAGGGCATCCTTCCTTCCTTGGTGGCCGTGTTAAGACCCTCCATCCTGCCATTTTTGGAGGTATATTGGCGAGAACGGGACAGGATACCGACTTACGCGAGCTGGCAGATCATAAAATTGAACCCATTGACATCGTTGTTGTTGACCTTTATCCGTTTGAACAGACCCTGGCTTCAGGAGCTTCACATCCGGAGATAATTGAGCAGATTGATATTGGAGGAATCTCCCTGATACGCGCCGCGGCAAAGAATTTTGAACACGTCCTTGTTGTACCCGGATCTGCTTACTTTGAACAGGCAACAGATCTGCTCCTCCGGAACAATGGTAAAAGCACTTTGAGCGACAGGCGTAATATGGCCGCAGCTGCTATGCATGTGTCTTCCCATTATGATACATCAATTTTTAATTACCTTAACCACGGTTCAGTTAATGTGTTCAAGGAAAGTATACCGGATGCCAACCCGCTTCGATACGGAGAGAACCCCCACCAACAAGGCTGCTTTTATGGAAAACTTGAAGATGTTTTTCAGCAATTAAGCGGTAAAGCGATTTCTTATAATAACCTGCTTGATATCGATGCAGCGATGGGGCTGATGTCAGAATTTTCTGCCCCCACATTTGCCATCATCAAGCACACAAATGTGTGTGGTATTGCCTCGCGTGACAGCATCGATGATGCCTGGGAGCTGGCGCTGGCCGGCGACCCCGTTTCGGCATTTGGTGGTGTTCTGATTGCAAACAGAACGATTGATGCAACAGTGGCTGTACGCATCAATGAATTGTTCTTTGATGTGTTGATTGCGCCATCTTTTGATGAGGAAAGCCTGGAAATGCTTCAATCCAAAAAGAACAGGATCCTGCTAAGAACCAAGTCTTTCCTGATGCCCGATTCTCGTTTTCGCAGCTTGCTAAATGGCGTACTATGGCAAACAACGGATCATAAAAACAGCATCCCTGAACAATGGAAACATAAGACAGAGCGAAAACCCGTTGCTGATGAGGAGAAAGATCTTATTTTTGCCAATAGCGTGGTCAAACACCTTAAATCCAATGCCATTGCTATTGTGAAAGATTTGATGCTTCTGGGTGCCGGATCAGGTCATACGTCCAGAATAGATGCGTTGCAGCAGGCAATCAGGAAAGCCAATGAGGGCGGACACTCCCTGAAGGGCGCAGTCATGGCCTCCGATGCATTTTTCCCGTTTGCTGACAGCGTCGAAATCGCCCACAAAACAGGCATTTCTGCCGTGATCCAACCGGGTGGATCCGTAAGAGATCAGAATTCAATAGATTATTGCAACAAAGCCGGTATGAGTATGGTATTTACCGGAAACAGACATTTCAGACATTAATTAATCGTAGAATACAAACAGAAATAAAGCTAAAATAAATGGGATTGTTTTCATTTTTAACCAAAGAGATCGCGATAGACCTGGGTACGGCCAATTCAATCATCATTCATAATGATAAGGTGGTGGTTGAAGAGCCCTCAATAGTTGCTATTAACCGAAAAACCGGAGAAATGATTGCCGTTGGGAAAAAGGCAATGATGATGCACGGAAAAACACACGAAAATATCAAAACATTGCGTCCTCTGCGCGATGGGGTGATCGCTGACTTTCAGGCAGCAGAAGCCATGATCCGTGCTATGATCAAAATGACGGAAACCAAAAAGCCACTTTTTCCCCCTTCACTGAGGATGGTTATATGCATCCCCTCGGGAATTACCGAAGTTGAAGAAAGAGCTGTTCGCGATAGCTGCGAGCAGGCCGGAGCCAAAGAAGTACGCTTAATCCACGAACCTATGGCTGCTGCCATAGGTATTGGTATTGATGTTTTGGAACCTGTCGGAAATATGGTTATCGATGTTGGTGGCGGAACAACTGAAATCGCCGTTATAGCATTGGGCGGAATCGTGTGCAACAAATCGATCCGTATTGCCGGCGACGACTTTAATGCCGATATAATGGAATTTATGCGCAAACAACATAATATTCTCATTGGTGAACGAACCGCGGAAAAAATTAAAATTGAAGTGGGCTCTGCATTGGCTGAACTCGAAAATCCACCGCCCGATCTGGCCGTACACGGACGCGACATGATGACCGGTATTCCGAAAGAGATTTCCGTAACCTATTCGGAAGTGGCACATTGCCTGGATAAATCCATCACGAAGATTGAGGCTGCCGTTATGAATGCCTTGGAAATGACACCTCCTGAGCTGGCTGCTGATATATATCGTACCGGAATCTATCTTGCCGGTGGCGGCTCATTGCTAAGGGGTTTGGATAAAAGGATATCCTCCAAAACAAAATTGACAGTCCACGTAGCAGAAGACCCGCTTCGCGCAGTTGCAAGAGGAACCGGTATTGCCCTGAAAAATTTTCATAAATTCCCGTTCCTGATCAAATAAACATTTGCTATGCATAACCTGTTGAAATTCATACACAGGTATCAGTTTTTTTTTCTTTTCCTCCTGCTGGGAACGTCCGGTATTCTGCTGACAATGGCTAACCAGCAGTACCAGCAGACTTTTTTTATTAATTCGGCAAATACCCTTACCGGCAGTATGTACAATGCCTATAACCGGGTTACTTCTTACCTGGCATTAAAGGAAAAGAACCTGCAGCTTGCTGAATCTGTTGAGCATTTGTTGAATACGCATACTGGCAGCTTTTTGGTAACCGACAAGCATACCTTTATTTCTGACGATACCCTGGTGATGAGGCGTTTTGAATATATGCATGCAGAACTATTGAACAATTCCGTTAACAGAAGAAATAATTACATCACATTAAATAAAGGAATCAGGCACGGCGTGCAACCCGATATGGGACTGATCACAACAAAAGGAGTTGCAGGCATTGTAACCCAGGCTTCAAACAATTTTAGTGTGGCTATGTCGCTGCTGCACAGTGAAATGATGTTAAGTGTCAAAATCCTTAAAAACAATCATCTTGGTACGCTGCAATGGGAGGGTTATAATTACCGGAAAGCATCGATGACCTATATACCGCCACACCTGGAGTTGCAGAAAGGCGATACCATTGT
>SKSI01000117.1 GCA_007123065.1 Bacteroidales bacterium | reverse complement strand
CTGCAATTTCAGGTTTTGCAGCACTTACCACTGATAGCAGGGTGGATTTCCCGGCATTGGGAAACCCTACGAGACCTACATCGGCAAGCACTTTCAGCTCAAGGATGACCGATTTTTCCACGCCGGGTTCACCAGGTTGGGCATACCTGGGCGTTTGCCTGGTACTGGATTTAAAATGCACATTGCCGAGCCCGCCACGTCCGCCTTTAAGCAATACCTGAGTTTGATCGTGTTGTGTAATTTCACAAAGAAAATCACCATTTTCAGCATCCTTGATCACCGTACCAAGCGGCACTTCAATGATTACATCCTTGCCACCGGCACCGGAACTTTGCTGACGTCCTCCGGACTCACCCGCTCCGGCATTAAGGTGGCGGGTATAACGAAGGTGAAGCAATGTCCAAAGGTTTCGGTTACCCTTCAGGATGATATGCCCCCCTCTGCCGCCATCGCCGCCATCAGGACCACCTTTAGGCACAAACTTCTCTCGTCTGAGGTGGGCAGACCCCGCTCCCCCTTTTCCAGAGCGACAGACGACTTTTATATAGTCAATGAAATTGGCGTTCATTAAACAGGTTTAACGGCTTCTATGGCCTGTGAGATGTTATCAAAGACCTCATCAACGGGTTCCATACCATTAATGGCAACGATTTTCCCTTGCTTGCGGTAGAAATCGATCAATGGAAGGCTTTGTCTTTTATAAACCTCCAACCGCTGCTTTGCAATCTCAACAGAATCATCAGACCTCCCGGAATCCTCTGCCCTGCCCATGATGCGCTTAAACAGCTCCTTTTCTTCAACTTCTACTGAAAGTACAACATTGATTGGAATACCATGCTTATCGAGCAGCTGGTCAAGAGCTTCTGCCTGCACGATAGTCCGGGGAAAGCCATCAAAGATAAACCCGGGAGAGTCCATATGTTCGGCCATATAACCATACAGCATCTTTAAAACTATCTCATCAGGCACAAGCAGTCCCTGATCAATAAATTCGCTGACCTTTTGTCCGAGGGAAGTTTCTTTCTCCATTTCTTCCCTGAGCATATCTCCCGTGGAAAGGTGCATCAGATCATACTTTTTTGCGATTCTGGCAGATTGCGTGCCTTTGCCCGAACCGGGAGGGCCAAAAATGACAATATTCAGCATAGCAATAATTTTAATCCCTGAGTGAGATTCGTAGGTTATTACTCTTCAATGATCTTATATATGTCTTTTAAATTTCTCCCATAACCGTCATAATCCAGACCATATCCAACAATAAAGTCGTTTGGAATCTCCAGACCAACATAATCGGGCCGGATATTTGTCTGAACAGCTTTCGGTTTTAGCAGAAGTGTCGCGACCTTAATGCTTTTAGGCGCATACCCGGACAAATCCCTGATCAGGTGTGATATGGTTATTCCGGTGTCCACAATGTCTTCCAGAATGATTACATCACGATCCCTGATGTCCTGATTGAGACCGATAACCTTTTTTACTTCACCCGTTGTTGTTGTTCCGGAATAGGAAGAGAGTTTGATAAAGCTGATTTCACACGGGCCTTTATATTCTTTAAAAAGGTCTCCAGCCACCATAAAGCAACCATTTAGCACACACAAAAACAATGGATTACTGTCTTTGTGATTTGCATATATGGCATCAGCCATAGAAACTACAGCCTCGTGTATGCGTTCGTAAGGGATGCTCAGCGCAAATTCCTTATCCAAAATTCTAATTTTGTCCATGCACAAAAATAATTCAATCAATGGGTATTACAAGTAATTTTTCGGAAAAATTTTAACAAATTGTTAATAAGATCAAAAACGGGCATTTTTTCGGGTCATTTTCATTAATTTTGGAACTTTACTAACAATAGCTATTCGTATATGAAACATCCATGTCGAAGATCCCGACCATCCTCCGGGAACAGGATTTTTGACACACAGGAGGATGATTATGTAAGCTCGAAGGGTTCACAACATAAAAATCATATCAACTAAACACCTAAACACCTAAACACCTAAACAACTAAACATCTCAACAACTAAACATCTCAACAACTAAACAGCTAAACAACTAAACAGCTAAACAGCTAAATAACTAAACAACTAAACAGCTAAACCTTTATAAACACATGAAGCGAATAGGTATTCTTTCAGACACGCATACCTATGTTCACCCGGAGATGGAGCGTATTTTTTCAGCCTGTGATGAAATATGGCATGCCGGTGACTTTGGAAACATGGAAACTGTTGCAGCCCTGCAGGCAATGAAACCGCTCAGGGGTGTTTACGGAAATGTCGACTCGCAAGAGATCAGAGCTGTGTTTCCGCGTGTTGCCCGTTTTTTTTGTGAGGAGGTGGACGTTCTGATTACACACATTGGCGGATATCCCGGGAGATATGAGTCCGGTATTCTGGAGATCATGAAAGTCAAACCTCCTGATCTGTTTATCAGCGGGCACTCACATATCCTGAAAGTTATGCCCGACAAACGATTCAATCTGCTGCACATCAATCCCGGAGCAGCCGGCAAACAGGGTTTACACCATAAGATCACCTTCGTACGCTTCGTGATTGATGGTAAAACCATTCAAGATCTTGAAGTGGTTGAATTTAATAAGATCTAGCATTTGGAGACCATTCAATATAAGCCGCTGAATATGGTATGGCTTAAGGCAGCCGTTTTGGGTAGCCTTTGGGCCTCTATCGAGATCATACTCGGTAGTTTTCTGCACAACCTGCGCATCCCCTTTTCCGGTTCATCCCTTGCATTTATTGCTGTTTGGCTGATTATTGCTTTTGCACGCAACTGGAAAGAAAGTGGGTTGATCTGGCGCGCCGGACTGATTGCTGCCCTGATGAAGTCCATTTCTCCAAGTGCCGTAATCCTCGGACCAATGATCGGGATTTTTACTGAAGCGCTGCTTCTTGAACTGGCAATCCGTATTTTCGGACGAAACCTTTTCGCCTTCATCCTGGGCGGTAGCCTCGCGGTATTAAGCGCACTGATGCACAAAGCGATTAATCTATTGATATTATATGGTTTTGATCTGGTCAGGGTTCTGCAGGCGATGTTCCGGTTTTCAGCGGAAACATTACAGCTGGAAGGCGTCGGATTAAAGCAGGCTTTTTACCTTCTCGCTGCTATATATATTATCGCAGGCGTTGTTGCAGCTATTGCAGGATACTTTTCAGGATCCCAACCCACCAATACAGATATCACTCCCCACAGTATACAGCAGCAGGGACAACGACAATTCCATGATAAGGAAAAGAGCCAGCTTTTTGCGCACACCACCGCGGAAAAATTTGCAATCCCGTTTCTTTTTGTAAATATTCTGGCTGTTTTGGTCGCATTGCTCCTGATCGGGAGTCAGCACCTGGTTGCTTCTGCTGTATTTGCCGCTTTTTACCTGGGTTTTTGTTTTTACAGATACAGGCGGGCTTTCAACCGGATTCGAAGATTTTCATTCTGGATTCCATTCATGATCATCACTTTGGCAGCAGCAACACTGATTGGCGGTCTGGAAAACGGTTCTTTTTTTAGTTTGGATGGTTTGATGATCGGCATACGGATGAATGTCAGGGCTTTCGTGCTGATCACCGGTTTTGCCGCCATCAGCACGGAAATGAAAAATCCAACCATCAAAATGATCTTGTATAACCGGGGATTCGCGAATTTGTATCAGGCTTTAAACCTTGCCTTCTCCGCGCTTCCTGCAGTAATTGAATATATGTCGACAAAAAAGAACAAAAGCGGACTGAGACGTTTTTCGTTCAGACAAATGTTTTATGCTGCTGAAAACCTGCTGGAGGAATTTGAACAGGAAAATTCATTTAAACCTCCGGTGGTAATAATTACAGGTGCTATCGGTGAAGGAAAAACGAGTTTTGCTGCCTCCGTGGTCAGTTTGCTTAAAGGAAAAGGGATGCCGGTATCGGGATTGTTGTCAATTGGGATTCAGAGCAAGGGGAAACGTACAGGGTTTGAACTCAAAAGTCTTTCTGATAATGACTCCATCCTGCTCTGCAGCACAAACAAAAACCAGAGTTGGCTAAATTTTGGCAGGTATTCGTTTAATCCGGAGGCATTGCAAAAAGGCAGGGAAATTATTGTCAATGCATCCTTCCAGGATGAAAAAATCGTCCTAATGATTGACGAGGTCGGACCGCTAGAGATCAATGGTCATGGATGGGCTGAAGGAATTGAAAAATCACTGAGCGCACAGAATATTCTGCATTGCTGGGTTGTTCGCAGGTCGCTGGTGCAGCAGATCGCACGGAAATGGAACGTGGGAAATATTTATATTGCTGATATCGGTTCGGAAACACCGGAGGATGTATACTCCCTTATTGTCAGATTATATAATCGCAAAAAATAATCTTAGTTTATTATCCTTCAGTTTTTATAGAACACGGTTGACACCGATGCGACGGATTTGCACGGATGAATTCCAATCCGCGGTCATCTGTTGTATCAGCGTTTTCCGCGTACCATATTTTGCATTGAACACGGATGACACCGATGCGACGGATTTGCAAGGATGAATTCCAATCCGCGGTCATCTGTTGTATCAGTGTTATCCGCGTAACATATTTTGTATAGAACACGGATGACGCCGATGCGACACAATAAATCTACAAAATCCAGATGAAAGGTGTTTCCCTGAAAAGAAATAATTTTCAACAATAAAAAACAAACGGAAGATGCTTATACTATTTCTTCCACATTAAGAAACAGTTACTTTCGCTCAACGGTAATTTTCTCTGCACAGTAATGGAACAGATGATAACCTGAGCCGGCTTCTGAGGCTAGTTTCAGCAATGCATCCGCATCGGTGATCAATGTAGCACCAATCATTTTCACCTTCCGATCAAAAAGCACCTGAGGGAT
>SKSI01000099.1 GCA_007123065.1 Bacteroidales bacterium | reverse complement strand
TATGAATTATAACTAAACTATTTATTTAAATAAATCGTGTTTTATTGGTTTTCTGATCCTGAGTATCAAAAAATAATATAAAATACCATAATAGAGAATAATATATATAATAATTAAAGTAATAATTTAAATAAAACAATAGTATACAAATGTAAATAGTAAACTTTTGGTTGTTTTTAAAATTGTTTATGCAATATATTTTTTACCTTTACACATATGTAAATTCTCAAAAAAATAAAAATGGTTTCACGGATCAGGCGTATAATTGAAGAGAAAGGAATTTCTCCTTCACGTTTTGCAGATCGCATTGGCGTACCTAGATCTACGATATCTCACATTCTTTCCGAACGCAATAAGCCAAGTTTGGAGGTTATACAAAAAATTTTGGATGCTTTTCCTGATATTCCTGTTGATTGGTTGGTTTTAGGTAAGGGTTTTTTTAAATCAGGCGAGTATTCTCTATTTGATACCATGAAGGAGGATATCGAAAATCCAAATCAGGAGGATAATAAAGGGCATGATGTTGATTTTAAAAGCGAGGAGTTGATTGAAGAAAACAGATCTTCAGCTATTTCTAAACACAAATCGACAACTGAATATGAAAAACGGAATGAAATAATACCATCCAAGGCGGTGAAGGTTATCGTTCTGCAATCTGACGGAACATTTTTGGAATACAAGCCTTCTCAGAACCCTTATGCTTAGAATCTTTCCATTTCTGAAAAGAAAAAATTGGCCTCCCATACTGCGTTTTCATCAGAATCGGACCCGTGTACTGCATTGAGCTCTATTGATGCCCCAAATAGCTTTCTCAGCGTGCCTTCTGCGGCTATTTTAGGATCGGTGGCACCAATAAGCTTTCTATATATTTCTACAGCGTTCTCTCGTTCCAGAAGTGCCACTACCAGTGGACCATCGGTAATAAACCGGACCAGTTTTTCAAAATACGGCTTGCCTTTATGGATTGCATAAAATTGCTCTGCCTGTTTTTTGTTCATTTGGAGGTATTTCATTGCTGATATGCGGAAAGATGCTTCATTGATCTTTGCGAGTATTGAGCCAACATAGCCGTGTTGTACGGCATACGGCTTAATCAGTGTGAGCGTAATATTCCCTTTCATTTTGAAACCTTATGAATTGATCAGATTGAAAATTATTTCAGTCCTGAATATCAATATTAATAATAAAATTCGTTTAACCGGCAAGTTCAGGGCATTTTTTTTACCTTTGTTATTTAGAAAAGTAAAAGAAACAGAATTTTGGATCCCTTGCTCATAAGCAGATTGCGCAATATTTTTGATGATGTACATCAATCCGTTTGTATCGTTGTGCATACCAATCCGGATGGTGATGCCATTGGTTCTGCTTTGGCGTTGTATGGTCTGATGAAAAAGATAGGTTTTGAAGACTTGCAGGTTGTTGCCCCAAATTCTTATGCTGCCTTCCTGCATTGGATGCCATATAATGAACAGGTGATCATTGCAAAAAAATCTGAACAAGCGGCAAATGAAGCAATAAAAAAAGCGCAGTTGTTGTTTTGTCTTGACTTTAACGGTTTTAGCCGTACCGATCAACTTGCCAAACATCTTAAGAAAAGCAATGCATTTAAAGTGATGGTTGACCATCATCCTTCTCCTGAAGCCGGATTCGATCTTGTTTTTTCAGACCCGTCAGCAAGCAGTACTGCTGAACTGGTTTATGAAGCGATTGAATCCCTTGGATTGAAAGATCTTATCGATCAAAGTATTGCTGAATGTTTATATGCAGCTATTGTTACTGATACAGGTTCATTTAGCTTTTCCTGCAACAATCCGCGTACGTATGATATCGTTGCTGAACTGATGCGTCTGGGGATTGACGGAGCTGCAATACAACGTCTGATTTACAGTACCTACAGTCTTGACCGAATGCGTTTGCTGGGTTATTGTCTCAGTGAAAAATTAAAGGTTATTGATGGACACCAGGCGGCTTATATTGGTTTGACAAAACAGGAGCTTGCCGGTTTTAATCATAAGGAAGGCGATACCGAGGGAATTGTTAATTATGCTTTGAGTCTCAAAGGGGTCAACCTGGCAGCAATGTTTATAGAGAATGACGACCATATAAAGGCTTCTTTCAGATCAGCCGGCGAAGTCAATGTCAATTTATTTGCCAGATTGCATTATGAAGGTGGCGGTCATCAGAATGCTGCCGGAGGTAAGGTCTATTTTGGTATGGAAGAAGCATTAATGCATTTTGAAGCATTGGTAAAGAAAGGAGCACATAAATAATATGTTCAGGTATTTGATGTATTCAACCATTATGTTGGGTCTGCTTTTTATCCTGCAGGGCTGTCAAAGTAAGGTGGATAAGCAACCTTTACCTGACCATTCGTCAGTTCACGAAGCTTTTGTTGAGAGCAACATATACCTGATCGATCTGGAGGAGGAGGCTATTGATGATTTTATTGAAAGATATGGCTGGGAAATGAACAGGAGCGGCAGTGGGTTGCGTTACAGTATTGAGCGTCTGGGTTACGGACCAAAGGCTTCATATGGCGACAGGGCAGAGATCAGGTATGCCATCTACCTGATTACAGGTGATCCGGTTTATTCGTCAGAGAACCTGGGAACAAAAGTATTTACAGTTGGCAGAGGGGGTATTGAAAGCGGTATAGAAGAAGGGATATTGATGATGCGAGAAGGTGATCAAGCTACCTTCGTCCTTCCATCACATCTGGCTTACGGAGTACCTGGTGACGGTAATAAAATTCCACGACGTGCCAGTCTGGTTTACAAAATAGAATTAATTAATCTTTTATAATCTTAAACAAACTTATCATTCATGAAAAACATTCAAATTTTGTTCATCGCCTTGATAGCCCTGATTATGGGCTCCTGCTCAAGCGGTGATTTACAGTTTCAGGAAACAGAGAGTGGCATTAAATATGTATTTCACGAGAAGAGCGGAAAGGAAAAACCCGAGATGGGTATGATGCTCAGTATGCATATGTCTTATAGTGTAAACGATAGCATTCTTTTCAATAGCGCGGATACGGATATGCCCGTTTTTATTCCGCTTGATACATCGGGCTATTCTGGTGACATTTATGAAGCAATGGGAATGATGGCTGTTGGTGACAGTGCATCTTTTAAGCTGAATGCCAGAAACTTTTTTATCAATACCGCCGGCATGATGGAGCCTCCGCCTTTTGTGGAGTCTGGCGATGATCTGCTTTTTCATATCAGGCTGATCGCTGCTTTTACAGATGAAGAGTTTGCTCTTGAAGAGCAAAGGATTATGGAGGAGCAAATGAAAAAGAATCTTCAACGTGCTGAAGAGGAAGATGAAAAGCTGCTGGAATATATTAAGGAAGAGGGAATCGATGTGACTCCTACCTCTAGTGGATTGTATTACATACAGCTTGAACGGGGTGAAGGGCGGAAAGTGGAATCCGGAGATATGGTATCCGTGCATTATGAAGGCCGTTTGCTTGATGGGACAGTTTTTGATTCATCTCACGACAGGGGAGAACCTCTGGAGTTCATTGTTGGACAAGGGTGGGTTATTCCCGGCTGGGACGAAGGAATCGGTATGATGCATGTCGGAGGAAATGCAACACTGATCATCCCTTCTTATCTTGGATATGGTGACAGAATGGATATTCCTGTAATTCCTCCATATAGCACATTGATTTTTGATGTAGAGGTGGTGGATGCACAAATCGCACAGTAACTAATGTTAAACCAATAACCTGGTTTTACCATGCAAAAGATCTTAAGGTGGCTTTTAACGACAGTTATGCTGTCTGCATTGCTCTTCAATGGCTGTAGCCTGCTTCAGGTTGCAGAAAAAGATGATGAGCCTGCTCCGGTTGTAGAGGAAATACCTGCTGAGGAGCTGGAAGAAGTTGATGTGATTGATCTTACGGAAACGGCAGCACTTGAAAAAAAAACCACAGCTTCTGGTATTTCCTATACTCTGCTGGAATATGGCGAAGGCCCGCGCCTGACGAAGAATATGCGTGTTGAAGTTCATTATGCAGCCTATTTGGCTGAAAACAGGACAAGGTTTGACAGTTCCTATGAGCGTGATGAACCCATATCTTTTGTTCTGGGAGCTGGAATGGTGATTGAGGGTTGGGAAAAAGCCTTACCCAATCTTCGGGTTGGGGATAAAGCAAGGTTATGGATCCCTGATTCATTGGCCTACGGTAAAGCGGGAAGGGCCCCCATTCCACCCAATGCTGATCTGATTTTTGACCTGGAAATCCTTGATGCCGGTGAAATTGATATTCCTGTTTTGTTCGAGTTTGAAGAACCGGACACATTGGTTACCGAATCAGGTCTTCAGATCATTGTCAAGCAGAAAGGAAGCGGTGCATTGCCTGTTCCCGGAAACATCATTGTGGCTCATTACTCAGGATACCTGAATGACAGCACACTTTTCGACTCTTCCATACAACGGGGGGTACCGGTAAGGTTTGTGCTGGGTTCATCGCAGGTAATCAGGGGTTGGGATGAAGGGTTTGCTTTGCTGAAAGAGGGTTCAAGGGCGCGTATGATCCTTCCGCCATGGCTCGCTTACGGTGATAAGGGCGCAGACATTGTACCCCCCGATGAAACCATCTTTTTCGATGTGGAATTGTTAGAGGTACTTAGATAACGTGGTTGATCCCTTTTAAGGATCCTGAGAATTCGCATTCATCCTTTATGATTAATCAATAAAAAAATTCTTATCATTCTATTTATGGAACTATTGCAAATATCATGGGATGCCAGTCCGGAGATATTCCGGATCGGCAGTTTGACGGTAAGATGGTACGGTCTGTTCTGGGCATTGTCTTTTTACATGGGATATGAGATTACCGTCCGCATCTTTAAAAATGAAAAAATCCCGTTGAATCAGGCTGACAGTCTTTTGATTTATATGGCCGCAGGAAGCATCATCGGTGCAAGGCTCGGCCATTGCTTTTTTTATGATTGGTCGTATTATTCACAAAACCTGATTGAGGTGCTTTATATCTGGCAAGGTGGTCTTGCCAGTCACGGCGGCGCAATAGGCATTGTGATCGCCTTGTGGCTCTACAAGAAGAAGTATCCCAAACCCGGTTACTTATGGTTGCTCGACCGTTTAGTGATCCCCATATCGCTCGCGGCTTTCTTTATCCGTATGGGTAACCTGATGAACTCGGAGATTTATGGAATAGAAACCGCTTTGCCCTGGGGATTCATTTTTGAAAACAGGGGAGAGGTGGTGCCAAAGCACCCGACCCAGCTTTACGAGGGTTTAACCTACCTTGTGCTATTTATTGGGTTGTTGGTTCTATATGTAAAAAAGTATAAAAGTCTGGCTCCGGGATTTATTGCCGGTTTGTTTGCTGTTGTAATGTTCACGGCCCGTTTTCTTATTGAGTTTATTAAAGAACCGCAATCGGGATTTGAGGAAAACATGCTGCTCAACATGGGTCAGATATTAAGCATCCCGCTGATCATTGCCGGGGTGGTTTTTCTTTACCTTGCCATCAAGAGGAAGAAAAATCTTTCAGCGAAATAATAAGAAGATCGCCGGCTGCTTATGCAGGTTGGGTGGCTTTTTCCGAGACCAGGCTTTGATGGTTTTGGTATGTATATATTCATCAGCAGTCGTCAGGTTGGCAGCAATACATAATTGTGTATCCTGACGGCAACTTCTCAATATATCTTCAAGCAGCTGCATGTTTCTGAAAGGGGTTTCCATAAAGATCTGGGTGGTACTTGTATGGTGTGCATGCTTTTCCAGCTCTTTGATTTGAAGCACCCGCTGCTGTTTCTGAATCGGAAGATAGCCGTGAAACTGAAAAGCTTGTCCGTTCATGCCAGAAGCCATCAGTGCGAGAATAATGGAACTGGGACCAACCAGTGGCTTTACCCTGATTCCCAGTTGATGTGCTTGATTAACAATCAGCTGGCCCGGATCTGCAATACATGGACAACCTGCTTCGGACAGCAATCCGATCGAACTCCCTGATTGTGCAGAATTCAGAAACGACATCAGATCCTCCTTTTCTGTGTGCTTGTTCAGAATATGAAATACAACCTCCTCAAACGGATGCTGATAGCCTGCCTGCTTCAGAAACCTCCTTGCGCTGCGCAGATTTTCTACGATAAAGACCTGAAGACTGTTAATGGTTTTCAGATTCCCTGTCGGCAACGAGTCCTCAATGGGAGCATCTCCCAGCAGTGTCGGGATCAGGTATAAAACACCTTTATTATGACTTTTATCCATATAAAAATTTGATAGTTAATGTTTTCCAAAGTGTTGTGGATCCAGCCATGGAAGGTTCATCAGGTCAACGTTTCCTCCTGAGAGGATGATTCCGGCGCGTTTGCCGGCAAATACAGCAGGGTGTTCCAGTACGGCAGCCAAAGGGACTGCAGCGCTTGGCTCCACGATAAGCTTCATTCGTTCCCAGATCAGCATCATTGCCCTGATGATTGTTGCCTCCTGTACGCACAAGATATCTTCGGCGCCATCAGCAATAATTGGAAATGTAAGGCTTCCGAGTGAGGTGCGCAATCCGTCTGCAATGGTTAAAGCTTTTTCAACAGGGATGAGCTTTTTTTGTTTGAAGGATTGCCATGCATCATTGGCCTGATCGGGTTCTGCGCCATATACTTTCGTATGTTTTGAAAAGTATTTTGTACTCAATATGCTGCCGCTCAGCAGACCGCCGCCTCCAACAGGTGCTATCAGGCAGTCAAGATCCGGCACATCGTCGTAAAATTCTGCTGCCGCACTTGCCTGTCCGGCAATGATGCGATAGTCGTTATAGGGATGGATTTCGACAGCACCGGTTTGCTTTCTTACTTTTTGGAGGGTGGCTTCTCTGTCGGGGAGGGTTGGTTGACAAAAAGTAATTATTCCTCCATAAGAGACAACAGCTTCAACCTTAACTTTAGGAGCGTTTTGTGGCATTACAATGTGTGCTGTGATGCCGCGATTTCTTGCTGCCAGTGCCAGTGCCTGGGCGTGATTTCCTGAAGAATGAGTAGCGACACCTTTGAGGGCTTCTTTTTTATCAAGTGTCATTACTGCGTGTGTGGCTCCCCGGAACTTAAAGGCTCCAACCTTCTGAAACTGTTCACACTTAAAAAAAAGGCTGCAGCCACAGATGGTATCCAGTGCTCTGCTGCTGTGAACGGGTGTTTTGTGGATGTAGGGCGCAATGATGTCGCGGACACGCTTCAGATCCGTAACACCTGGAATACACTCCATGGTTTATCCTTCCTGACTTTAATTGGATTTTTGCTCAATCATATTGACGATCACCTCGCATGCTTCATCAAGCATATTATACACATTGATGAACCCATCTTTGCCGCCATAATAAGGGTCTGGTACACTGCGATTTTCTTTGGGATTTACTGCATTGAGGATCATCTCAACTTTTTGCCGCTCTATCGGATCCCGGGCCAGGGCAATCAGGTCGTTATAATTGTGCCTGTCCATCGCATATATCTTATCAAAACGTTTGAAATCAGCCATTTCGAATTGCCTTCCACGCTGATAGGAAATATCGATACCGTGTTTTTTTGCTATTTCAATGGAACGACGGTCGGGTTTTTCTCCCGTGTGATAGGCGGCCGTTCCGGCAGAATCCACTTCACCTGCCAGCCCCCGCATTTCAAGTTTATTGCGTAAGATCCCTTCTGCCAGGGGTGAGCGGCAGATATTACCCAAACAAACCATTAATACCTTCATGTGTTTAAAGTTGTTTAGTTGTTGAGTTGTTTAGTTGTTTGGTTGATAGAAAAACCCGGAGAGCCGTGGCTTCCGGGTTATGAAACCGTTTTCCTGATGGCTCTTATTTTATTTTTATGATGTTATCGATATCTTCTACATATTTTTTAAACCTCTTATCGGTATCCATTAGGTTTTTGATGGTTTTGCAGGCGTGCAATACAGTTGCGTGGTCTTTATTGCCACATTTATTGCCAATCACTGCAAGAGATGCCTTGGTATGCAACTTTGAGAAATACATAGCCAGTTGTCGTGCCTGAACGGTTTCCCGTTTTCTGCTTTTTGATTTCAATTTTTCCAGGGGGATATCAAAATACTGGCTGACCGTTTTCTGGATGTAATCAATGGAAATCTCTTTTGGGGTATTCTTAACGAATTTGTCAATCACCTTAGCAGCCAGATCCAATGTGATTTCCTTCTTATTCATTGAAGACTGGGCCAGAATCGAGATCAGGGCACCCTCCATTTCACGGATGCTGGTGTTGATTTTGGAGCTTATCAGCTCAATAACCTCATTGGGCATCAGAACTCCGTCATTGTGAATTTTTTTCTGCAGGATGGCCATTCTGGTTTCAAAGTCGGGCACCTGAAGGTCAGCCGAAAGTCCCCATTTAAAGCGGGATAGCAATCTGGGTTCAATACCACTCATTTCTACCGGTGGTGTATCGCTGGTGACGATGATCTGTTTTCCGTTTTGGTGCAGATGATTAAAGAGGTGAAAAAAGACATCCTGAGTCTTGGGTTTGCCTGCAAGGCAATGGATATCATCCATAATCAGCAGGTCAATCATCTGGTAAAAGTGGACAAAGTCGTTTTGGTTCCCGTTGCGTATGGAGTCTATAAACTGATTGGTAAACTGTTCTGCAGTTACATATAAAACCGTTTTTTCCGGATAGAGGTTTTTAACTTCAATTCCAATCGCGTGCACAAGGTGTGTTTTTCCTAATCCGTTAGCGCTGTAGATCAATAACGGGTTAAATGATGTTTTACCTGGATTCTGGCCAACAGCCATTCCGGCACTGCGGGCCAGACGGTTGCAATCGCCCTGAACGAAATTATCAAAATTGTATGACTCAATAAGCTGGGGGTGGATGTTGATCTTTTTTAATCCGGGTATAATAAACGGATTTGGTAACGTCCTGCCAGTATTTGCTCCCTTATTCAGATCAATGGGTACACTGATGGGCGGGTTTTTCAA
Organism: Bacteroidales bacterium; assembly: GCA_007123065.1. Classification (GTDB taxonomy): domain Bacteria; phylum Bacteroidota; class Bacteroidia; order Bacteroidales; family UBA7960; genus PUPG01. The sequence goes on along the minus strand of SKSI01000099.1, from coordinate 32,226 downwards.
AGCCTTTTTATTCAGGGTGGGAGCGTGCACCGTGTAGGGCTTGCCGGTGTTACCGCCGTGTGAACTGTCCATGATAATGCTGTATTCCAGCCTGCCTTTTGGGCCCAGTTCTTTTTTGATTGTTTTTTTTAACAAATCAATATAATGCTCCTCCAGCCATTCATAAAAAAACTGACTGGGCACCTGAAGGGTTAATACACTATCCTTTAGACGAATAGGTTTGATGGGGGCAAACCAGGTATTGTAGCTGTTAGGACTGATATTGTCCTTGATCACTGCCAAACATCCCGACCATACCTTTTCGTATCCGTTATCCATTCGTATTTCTCTGTTAAAAAGTATAAGTGATGAAAATTGCTTTTAGTCTGATTACCAAGGCTTGTGTTTTTTTCTTTTCCTGAAAAAAGTTTTCAACAAATATTAGCCAAAAAAAGTGAATAAAAAAATCATTAAGCTATTGTATAATCTAAATTTTTGTTGTATTGGATTCTACGAATTTTTGATGATGATCGGGATCGAAGAAAACATCAAGACGTCCTAAATAAGCACCCCCGTATCCGGCCTGAGCAATGTATACGGTTTTGCCGGCTTGATTTTGAATTTGTGCCGGCGGGTCTAACAGGCTGTGCGTATGGCCACCAATAATTATATCGGTATTCATTGTGTGTTCGGCCAGGACGGTATCGCTGACTCTGTCATCTTCATAATTAAAACCCAGATGTGAAAGACAAATGATCAGGTCGCATCGGTGACGTTTACGGAGAATATTTTCGACTTCCCTTGCTTTCTCTATCGGATCAATATAAACAGTGTCACCATACATAGCACGGCTCACAAGGCCTTCAAACTGGATTCCCAGACCGTAGATTCCAATTTTTTTCTCATTTTTTTCTTTGATGATGTATTCTTTGGTTTTCCCCTTCAGGATTGTATTGCTGAAATCGTAATTTGCAATCAGGAAAGGAAAGTTTGCGTATGGAAGCACATCAAGAAAACCATCGAGTCCGTTGTCGAACTCGTGGTTGCCGAATGCTGCTGCATCATAGCCCATTTTGCTCATCAGCTTCAGTTCGACTTTTCCGCCATACAAGTTATAGTAAGGTGTGCCCTGGAAGATATCTCCGGCATCAAGTAAAAGCAGGTTTGAATTATCTTCTCTTACCTTTTTTATGAGATGAGCGCGTCGGGCATACCCAGCCTGGCCCGGGAAATTGGGATCGTTATCGGGATAGGGGTCGATACGGCTGTGGGTGTCGTTGGTGTGGAGGATGGTAAGGTGTCCGGTTCCGGAATTGCGCAAGGCCCAGGCAGGGATTCCGATTAAGGACGTTGCTCCTGCAACGCCTAAAGTTTTAAGAAATTTTCGTCTGTTAAATTGCTGCATAATTAATTGCTGATTCGGCCGTCAAGACGGCTTTGAATAGGTAGACCTTGTTGATGTTGTTTCTGCAAATATTGGATTATGGCATCCCTGATCCTTAAACCCAGATATTCATAATCCAAAGGTTCAAGAAAAAAATTCATATTATCACCACCACCGGCAAGATAGTCGGAAGTAAGCACGTTGTAATTTCTTTCCGGATCAAAGTCCTTCCCGCCAATGCTGACATCCATTACCTGGCCGTCATCAATATTTATCCTGATACCGGAAACCGGCATCCCAACATTGGATTCGGCCAAGTAATCGAAAAGTTCAAGGGTTCTTTCTGGACTTAAAGTTATCACGACCATTTCATTCTCAAATGGCATCAATTCAAAAGCGTGAGACATGGTTACGGGGCCTTCAGGAATAGGAGCACGCAATCCTCCATAATTCAGCAGGCAAAAATCTATAGTTTCTTCACCCTGATAGATGTCCTGACCGGTTTCGAAAACCAGATCGGCAACAAAGTTGTTCAGAAGACCTTCCGGGGTGCCCCGGGTCATCGTTTGATCTGAAAAAGCCAGAATCTGCGTCATCTCCTGTTTAAGGTCATCTCGATAAATTGCAATGATGGAATCAATTTCAGGATCCTTCTCAGGAGCATGCAAAGAGTCTACAGCATAGATGTTTCCTTCAACCTGAACTGGTTCGGTTGCGGGACCACAGGCAGCAAAAAATATGAGTGCAAAAAATACCCCACCGATCCTGAGGTGTCGGTAATTATACATATTCTGAATTTGAATTTGGTTTTGGTAAACGCAATACAATATTAAGCTTATTTCGCAAAATAAACAACCATCTTAAAAAGATAATTGAAAAGATTTTTTAAAAAATTATCTTGTAAAAAGGAATTCAATTTGTATGTCGTTGACCTTCTCAAGCTTACCAATTACTTCTTTCGATTTTGATAGTCGGACAGAAAAATCCAATTTACATTTCAAATCAAAATCGTGCGCTTTTTGTGGGAGGTCAAATTCTTTCAGGATTTGCATCACATCATTCATTGCAAGGTAGTCAAAATGCAGGCGGTAATGTTTTCTGATTGATTTGGTGATGATGGTATTGTTTTGAATCGCTTCATTTGCAGCACCTTTGTACGCATTGATCAGGCCTCTGACGCCCAGCTTGGTGCCTCCAAAATAGCGGACAACAACAATGATGATGTTGGTTAACCCCGCCGACAGGATTTGTCCGTGGATTGGTCTTCCAGCCGTTCCCGAGGGTTCTCCGTCGTCATTGACCTTATAATGCTCCTGCTGATATCCGAGCACCCAGGCATAGCAGTGATGCCGCGCATCGTGATATTCCTTTTTTATATCGTCAAGGATCCTGGAAATATCTTCCTCATTGGCGACAGGTTTTGCCAGGGCAATAAACTTGCTCCCTTTGTCCTTGTATAAACCCGTGGAGGAGTTGCTAATGGTTTGATAAGTGTCCATAGATAATACGGGTCAAGCGTTTTTTATTCTAAAAAAGCCCTCCTGACCGATGATGATGTGTGCTTTGTTTTTTACGGATAACAAATTCGGTGCCTTAATACCATCACAAAAAAACTGACTCCCTGTGAAAATTCTTGCTTCATCCCAGAGGTTGCTGTCGATGAATGACTGCAGCAACTTTCTTCCACCCTCAACAATTAATGATTGCAGCCGCTCTTCAAATAAAAACTTCATTACATGAGGCAATATGTTCTGGTTAAAGGGGATTTGAATGAATCTGGTATTCCCTGTCGTTTTGCTTTGCATCTCGTTAAATACCAGTGTTGGTTGTGTGTCATCCAACAGGTTGTAATCCGGACTTAGCCTTAACCTCCTGTCGATAACAATGCGACAAGGGTTTGGGCCGTGCCAGTCCCGGACATTAAGTTTGGGGTTATCTTTAAGTGCTGTTTCAGTTCCGACCATTATAGCAGCTTCTTCGGTGCGCCATTTATGTACAAGCATTCGGAGTTTCTCACTGGTGATCCAGGTAGGACGTTTTTCTGCATTTGACAATCGGTTTATATCTATATAGCCATCAGCAGTTTGTGCCCATTTTAATATGATATAGGGCCTTTTTTTCTCATAAAACGCGAAAAAGCGTTTGTTGAGTTCTCTGCACTCATCCTTTAGAACACCCACACGAACATTTACTCCCTGGCTTCTTAAACGGGCTATGCCCTTACCTGCAACGGCGTCAAACGGATCAACCGTTCCGATTACAACGTGTGGAATGTCACTCTTCATGATCAGGTCTGTGCAGGGAGGGGTTTTGCCGTGATGGCAGCAGGGTTCCAGATTCACGTACAAGGTGGATCTTTTCAGCAATGACTTATCTTCAACAGCTTGAATTGCTTCCACTTCAGCGTGGTGGCCACCGTATCGTCTGTGGAATCCTTCGCCAATAATTTTGTCCTTCAAAACAACAACAGCTCCTACAAGCGGATTGGGTGCAACATGGCCAAGCCCGGGAAGGGCGAGGTCAATACACCTTTGCATGTAAATATCATCTGAAAGCATTCTTCTGATAAAAATTTCAGGTCAAAGATAGCTTTTTCAACAGTATTTTATGTCGATTGATTGAAGCCGGCTGATAATCAATAATCAGATGAAGCGCAGGCTTACTTCTTTAAGAAACTTCTGTTCCAGAATATTGGCGATCTTTTTTATGACAGATCTTCGGATCTCGAGCTCAACAGGAAGATTTGGGTCCTGGTGTGCTACATTGATGGCGGTTCCCGCAATAAAATGGATCTCATCACTTTCCATAATCTGACGTACAATCAGGTCTGCAGGCCCTTTGCCGGGATCTGAGTCAGGCCCGTATTGTTCAAGTAAATTGGCTGTTTTGCTTAAAGTCAGGATTCCTTCGGTTACAAGATCAATACCTTTCATGTGTGATATGGGGGGGAGGTCCGGGTCGTCAAAGTCGAGCGAGTCATCGATCCGGATATCCAGCTCGCGGGAGATGATGTCAGCAGTGGTGCCGCCACAAATTATTTTTTTCCCTTCAAAGTCGCGAACCATATTTGCAAGTTCCCCGTCTTTTTCCTTCTCAAAGGGTGGACCAGAAGAGATCAGCAAGCGCCTGGGTTCCCTGCAGTATACTACAACCACGCTCGTATCATCCTTGGCCTGGTATTCATCGTTGGCGTGTGCCTTGTTTACCAGAAGTGACGACAGTTTTGCAGCTGAAATATCAGGTTGCTCCTTAATCTGGCTGAGCAACATATACTCCACATTTTCCAGTCCCCAGCCTAGCAGATAACGGCCTTTCCCCAGACCCGACTGGGTAATCCCGTCAGACATGATTACAATGCGATCTTCCTTCTGCAGTTTAAACGTGCACGCGGTAATCTCTTTATTGGTATGATCATCTCCTTCAACCGTCATTTTGTGCCATTCCGGCTTTAACAGTTCATTGTCGCGAATATGAATCGGGTCCGGATTATCATAGTTCAGGATGGTGGTTTGTCCGTCTTTCTCAATATCTATAATAGAGAAGGTTGCATAGCTGATTTTTCGTTCGCTGCATACGGGCAGGGTATTCATAATGATCTCTGCGATCTTTTGTGCGTCTTTGTGTTCTTTTGTGAAATTCAGTGACATTTTTGCTGTTAGGGTTGCCAGGAGGTTTGCTTTTACTCCGTGTCCCATTCCATCCGATAATACAACCACGGTGCGCCCTTCCTCTTTCACTTTTTCAGAAAGGAACACGTCACCGCAGATGCGTTCGCCAACATGGCTGCGCTGCGCTGAACCGACTTCAATATAGAATCTGTCTGACATATCAGGCCTCTTTGTTGGTTTGCAGGAATCTATTTTTTTCCTGTCTTTTTGTAGGTTTCGATGATTGAATTCAACATTCTCTCTGTATTGCTGGCTCCTTCCCCGAGAGAAAAGGCGATTTGCTGCACCATCTTCAAATTTTCATCAATAACTTCTCCAACCCTGTTGATGATTTCTTCCTGGCGCACTTCGGCTACATACATATCTCTGAAAACACCACCAACGATCTTGTTTGGCTTTAATGAGTAGATGCTGACATTCAGCAGCCTGTCCTCGTGCATTACATCCTTTCCAACGATATTCTCCCCTTTTTCAAGAACATAGTTAAAGAGATTGTATATATTGTAGGGGAGCAGCGTCTTCAGGTCGGCACCCATCAGGCCGGGAATCACTTCATTGATCATTGCGGCATCTTCTCCAAGCACTTTTATAAAGCTTTCGTTTGACTCGATCACTTTGAGCTTTTCATCCACAATTACTGCAGCTGATGGCAGGTTTTTAAGCAGTGCGGAAGTAGTTTCCGACCGTTGTTTGATCTTCTGGTGTGCTTCATGCAGTTCCTTATCCTTTTCAACTGTTTTATCAAGCTGTTTTCGAAGCTTGTCATTATTGTTCTTCAGTGTTTTGATGTATTCCTGCTTGCTGGAGAGAGAGTAATTCAAGCACATTTCAGGTTTCGATAGTCCCTGGCTTATTGACCTGGCAAAGTCGTTGCAGCTTCTGAATCCACATGCGTTGCAGGAGGCCGATTCTTCAAGACGTTTCCCAAGGCTTTTGAGGATCTCTTCAACACTATCAGGATCAGGTTCAGGAAGGCGCTGGTCATCTTTGATGTAGCTGCGATTTAAATCCAGTTTGCCGTATTTTTCAATATCCAGCTGCCATTGTTTCTTATCAAATTTTTTTAAACGCTTATGCACGTATTTGGTAACCAGGGCACGGCGTAAAAACTGATTGCTTCTATCAGTTGTACCCGGCCCGGTCAGGCAGCCTGAATGGTAAAAAATATTGAAATGTTTTTTCAATTTTTCCGGATGCTTGCTGAATTCTTCAACAGCATCCATAAAATTATTTTTCGATTCTACAGTGATCACTTTTCCATTGAGCACAGACTCATCAATATCGGCTGCATAAATGATGCCGTTGCTAATGGGGTACATCGATCCCAAATATCCAATAGGAGGGTCAAAATCGGAATATTCCACTTTAGACTCTTTGATTTCAAACTTTCGGAACAATGCCCGCAGCTCGCTGAACGTCAGCACAGCATCCACCTTCCCATCTCCATCAATCAATTGTGCATCGTGTTTGGCAGACAGGCAGGGGCCGAAAAAAACCACTTTTAATTTTTTGCCATAAGCAGCACGCACGACTTTTGCCGTTGCAGTCATTGGAATTTCAATTGGCGCAAGGTTTTCTGTCAGTTCCGGATAAAACTTTTCAATATAGGAGACCAGGGTGGGGCAATTGGCCAAAAGGTAGTGTTTCCCTTTAAAGTTTGAAAGAAGGTCATGGTATTTGGACGCCACCAGATCGACACCAAAGGATACTTCATTGACATAGTCGAAACCAAGTCGTCGGATCATCTCCACAAACTTCCTGTAATCGGTGATGTCCGGAAATTCTCCGCTGATCGTCGGATCTACGATGGCCGCAACTTGATCATCAGATTTAAGCAGGTTGATGCAAGTATCCACATCGCTGTAATGTGAAACGGCATCCACGGCACAAACACTAAGGCAGCTGCCGCAACCTATACAGCGCGCGTGGTTAACAACCGGCATGCCATCCTTGTTCCGGGTAGTTATCGCTTTGACCGGACACGCCCGGATGCAGGCATACGATTTATTGCAACGGTCATGATCTATACGTATTGTTTCCATTTGTTGGACAGGTTATTCAATTTTGGGTTTTTGATGATGCAGACTGGCAAAACGAAGAAGGGTGTTATTTCTACTTCAGTTTTCTGCAAAAAAATCATCCAGCATTCCGGGAATGTCATCCGGCATAACCTTTTTGTGCTGCTTTTCGTTTAGTATCAAAACAGGACCCTGTTCGCAAATACCCAGACAATGTGCTCCGCGAAATGTGATCTCAGCCTCGAGGCTATTCTCTCTTAAATAACTCCGTATGATACCCAGAGCTATTTTATTTCCCCTGGAGAAACAACTGCTTCCCATGCATATTACAATTTCTCCCGCCTTCCCCTGGCTCATAATTTAACCCAATTTGTTCGCATTAGTTGATATCTGATAACAAAAATAAAGAAAGCTTTTGATAAATCCAGTTAATTCCTTCACATCTTGCATACTTTATTGTTTATCACGGAACTACAGTTCGTGCCATTATTATAAAAACGGAGTTTTCTAACAAGTATAACTATTTGTAAATGAATTTAATAAGTAGGTTTTGGTGTTTTTTATTCAGGTCGTTTGTCATTTATATGTGTATGTTCTTTATTTTTTTACGATATTTGTTGAGTATTGTGAAATTTATATCAACGCAAAATAAATGAGCATTTCACTTGAAGATGTTTTTGAAAAGTTTCCGAATCGACGGCGGGAGGATATGATTCCTTTGCTGCAGGCTATTCAGGATAAAAATGGTTTTTTATCTGAAGAGATGATATCATCTGTAGGTTCTTATCTCAGGATCAGTGTTAACAAAATATACGGGGTAGCTACGTTTTATGACAATTTCCGTTTTGGTCCTGTTGGGAAATACCACATCCGGTTATGCCACGGAACCGCTTGTCATGTTGCCGGTGCTGGCACTTTGCTCAAAGAGCTTGAGCGCATTTTAAAAATTTCTGATGGTGAATGTGATAAACAGGGAATTTTTAGCCTGGAGGTGGTAAGTTGCATTGGTGCCTGCGGCCTTGCGCCCCTTATTGAGGTGAATGATATGTATCATACCAACCTGAATCTTCAAAGCCTCAAAGAACTCATCAAATCACTCAGGGAAAAAGAAAATTCAGCATGATGACATTAGATCATACCCGGGATGTCCGTGAATTTTTAATTAGCAAGGTGTTGCTGAATCCGCAACGGCATAATGATCCTTCATTAAAAAAGCCGTTGTCTTATATTGCCGGTGAACGGGTTCATAAGCCTCTCATTTATGTCGGGATGGCCAGCTGCGGGCGTATTGCCGGAGCAGAGAAAAGCTTTGAGGCGATCAGAAATTACCTTGTTGATCATGAGTTCGATGCAGAACTTGTTGAAGGTGGTTGCGTTGGTTTGTGTGCAGCTGAACCGATTGTGGATGTCCAGCTGCCGGGAAAATCACGGATCTCATTTTCCAATGTAACGGCTGATAAAGTTCAATTGCTGCTGGATGAGGTGTTAAATGGCAACCTCCCGGAGGCAGAGGTAATCGGTCAGTATAAGAATCCAATTTTTCAGGAGTGGGAGGGTGTAGATGCCGTTGAGGAGCATCCTTTCTTTTCCTCACAGCATCGTATCCTGCTTGAGCATTGTGGAATAATAGACCCGGTATCTGTGGCCGCCTGTATTGCCAAAGGCGGTTACCAGGCCTTTGTAGATACGATATCACGGCTCACACCCGAACAGGTTTGCGGGTTAATTGAACAAAGCAGACTGGCAGGTCGTGGCGGAGGTGGTTATTTGGCCGGGAAAAAGTGGGCCACGGCACTTCAGTATGGCAGCGATCAGAAATATTTGGTTTGTAATGCTGTAGAAAGTGATCCGGGTAGCTATATGAACAGAGCGATCATTGAAAGCAATCCCCACAGGCTCATTGAAGCAGTTTTGATCGCAGCGTATGCCATCGGCGCCAGCAAAGCATTCATTTTTATCAGAAAAGAATTCAAACTTGCTATCAAAAGACTCAATGAGGCAATCGATCAAGCCCGTGAATACGGTATCATCGGACATCACATATTCGAGTCAGGTGTAAATATTGATGTGGTTGTAAAAGAAGGTGCAAGGGCTTTTGTTTGTGGTGAAGAAACAGCCCTTAACAGCAGCATTGAGGGAAAAAGGGCCATGCCGTCCTCCAAGCCTCCATTCCCTGCTGAAAGAGGGTTATGGGATAAGCCTACGATTGTCAATAACGTGGAAACCCTTTTCAATGTCCCGCTCATACTGAAAAACGGTCCGGAATGGTTTTTGAATCTGGGAACTGACACCAGTAAAGGGACTAAGTTGTTTACATTGTCCGGTAACATAAAATATTATGGAACGGTCGAAGTACCTATGGGGGCCAGTTTCAGGGAAGTTATTGACCTCGTGGGAGGCGGACTTAAGGATGAAAAGGCATTTAAAGCCATTGTGCTGGGCATCAACAGCGGTAGTTACATTGTGGAAGAAACCCTTGACACACTGATAGATTTTGATGCCTTGAAGCAAATTGGTGCTGCGCTCGGCAGCGGTGCCTTTGTCGTGCTTGATGAAGAAGTGTGTATGGTGGATATGGCCAAGTTTTTTACGGCATTCTTTAAAAAAGAGAGTTGCGGGAAATGCATTCCCTGCAGGGAAGGCACCGCACGTATGCTTGAGGTCATGGAGCAAGCAACGCGACGACCGGAAGAGGGTCAGTCCTTCCAGACACTGGAGCGTTTTAAAGGTGTAATGCAGCTTAAAAGCCTTGCCGGAGTGATCCGTGATACTTCCTTATGTGCATTGGGCAAGTCATCGCCGATGGCGATTCTGAATACCCTGAAGTTTTTCAAAAATGAATTTGATTCGCATATTTTCGAACGAAAATGTCCGGCGAACCACTGTACAGACTTAAGAATCTTTGTAATTGATGTCGAAGCATGTACGGGATGTACGGCCTGCCTTAAAAAATGTCCCGTAGATGCCATTATAGGCTCGCCCAGGTATCCACACTTTATTGTCAGGGAGAAATGTATTGCCTGTGGTTCTTGCTACGATGTTTGCAAGTTTAATGCCGTCACGATAAAATAGCATCATTAATATTTTGATATGGAATTTCAGATCGAAGTTAACAATAAACACATAACCGTCAGAGAGGGTGAAACGCTGCTGGCTGCCCTGCGTGGCCACGGCATCCGGATCCCTACGCTTTGTCATATGAACCGGTTCTCTCCAACAGGAGCTTGCAGGTTGTGTGCCGTGGAAGTAGAAGGGAAGCGTGATCTGGTAACATCCTGTTCTTTTCCTGTGGAGGAGGGGATGAAAGTCAAGACCAATTCCCGGCGCGTTATGCAGGCACGCAAGTCTTTGGTCGAATTGCTCTTGTCAAATCATCCCGACGATTGCCTCTATTGCCAGCGCAACGGAAATTGTGAACTGCAGTGGCTGGCAGAGATGATGAATGTGAAAGAACGCAAGTATTTTGGTAAGAAAAACACACACTATCCTGATTATTCCAGTACCAGCGTGGCGCGCGACCCGGCCAAATGCGTTCTTTGCAGTCGCTGTGTCCGTATCTGCGAAGAGGTACAACTGGTAACCGCCATTGATTTTATTTCAAGAGGCAACCAGACTATGGTTAACAGCGCATTTAACAAAGGGTTGAATATCTCCAGCTGCATACATTGCGGACAGTGTATTCAGGTGTGTCCGACTGCGGCGCTGACTGATATTTCGCATCAGGAAAAGGTATATGCGGCACTTGATAAAAAAGATGTGAGGGTAATGTTTATGATCAGTCCATCCGTTGCCGGTTCCGTTGCTGAAGCGATGGGTCTGAAAGTAAAGGACCAGCCGATGGATATAATCGCAGGTGCTTTGAAACGATGTGGCGCCGATAAGGTATTTCATCTGGGTGTGGCCTCTGATATCAACATCAGCGAGGAGGCCGGAAATCTGATTGCGCATATTCAGAATAAAGAAAACTCCCTGCCACTGTTGTCATCTTGCTGCCCGGCATGGGTGCGCTATGTAGAGGAGTTTCGTCCTGAATGGATAACCTCTTTGTCTAAGACCAAATCGCCGCAGCAAATTCTGAGTACGTTAATTAAAACGCAGTTTGCCGCGGAAGCTGATATCCCGATGGAGCAGATTTTTAACGTTGCAGTGATGCCTTGCGTTGGGAAAAAGTATGAAGCATCCAGGGAAGAAAACACCCATAAAGGGGTCTCCGAAACAGATGCTGTTTTAACCGTACGTGAGTTGCTTCAACTGTTGCGCAGCTCCGGTATCGACATCCGAAATACAGAAGGTGAAGCACTTGACGACCCTTACGTCCAATCTTCTGCAGCAGCCTGGAAGCTCGGTTATTCAGGAGGAAAAGCAGAAGCGGTAGCAAGGGAGACTTACCGGATGTTGGGTGGCAAAATGGATACATTCAAGTTTAATACGCCGAAAAATATCTATGGGAGGAAGGAAACCAAAGTAACGATTGGTGACCACCAGATTGGTTTTGCATGGGTCAGTTCTATCAGTGATGCAGAAGAATACATGCAACAGCTTTTACTGGATGGACGCAAAGATATTCATTATGTTGAAGTGATGGCTTGTTTGAATGGCTGTGTCGGCGGTGGCGGACAACCTGTCAGCCGTGGCTTTGAACAGGTTATTGCCAGAAAGAAGCTGTGTGCGGAGTTGGAAAAGAATTGTGCTTTCCAATATCCACAGGATAATCCAGCAACAGCAGCTTTTTTTAAAGACAATCGCTTTAAGCCTGATCAGGAAATTACCCGGAACTGGATCAAAACTGATTTTAAAGAGCGGACAGTATTAAAGTAAACGATTGAAACCTTATGGCCGAAAGTCACAAAAATGCAGAGATCATCTATACGGTTAAGGACCGTTGCAAGGTATGCTATACCTGCGTGCGTGAGTGTCCCGCAAAAGCGATCAAGATCGCGAACGGCCAGGCGGAGATCATTCCTTCCAGGTGCATCGCTTGTGGAAACTGCATTCGCGTGTGCAGTCGTGATGCCAAAATGTTTGCATTTTCAATTGATAAAGTAAAAAAGCTTTTGCACGAACATGCGCCGGTAGCTGCTATTATTGCCCCAAGCATAGCCGGTGAATTTACCGATATTAACGATTACAGGCATTTTGTCGGCATGATACGTGCTCTGGGCTTTGATTATGTTACTGAAGTGGCCTTTGGTGCCGAGCTGATCGCTAACAGATACAAGGAACTGCTTGAGTCAAAACCAAACCGTCCGCTGATCTCAACAAGCTGTCCGGCCATTGTAAGCTACGTAGAAAAACACCATCCACAGATCATTGATTCACTCGTTCCGGTTGTGTCTCCAATGATCGCTACAGCTAAGGTGGTTAAGCAAAAATATGGTCAGAATACCCGGGTGGTTTTTATCGGTCCCTGTATCGCAAAGAAAGTGGAAGCGGCAGAAGAGCAATTTGAAGGCCTGATTGATGAAGTAATCTCCTTCGTTGAGCTTAGACGGATGTTCGCTGAAAAGAAACTTACCGAACACAACGTGGAACCTTCAGAGTTTGATCCCCCATTGGCAGGGAAAGGTGCAATTTTTCCAATAAGTGGTGGGATGTTGCAGACTGTCGATTTGGAGGAGGATTTTGTGAAAGGGGACATCATTGTGGCAGAAGGGCGCCGCGACATCATAGAAGTGTTGCGTGAATTTGAAGAAGGTTACCTGGAGGCCAAGATGTTTGACCTGCTATGCTGCAACGGCTGTATCAATGGTCCGGGAATGAGCCATAGCCGTCAGTTCTTCTACAAGCGAAAAAACATATCGAATTTTGCCAAGCGGAAATATGACAGGATTGACCTGGAACAATGGCAAAAGGATTTGTCTACTTATCTGGAGCTCGAACTCGGACGCGGTTTTAAGGCCAGTGATCAGCGTTTTCCAAGCCCTCCGCGCGATGAAGAGATCAGAGAGGTGTTGGCCAGATTGGGAAAAAGAGAACAGGAGGATGAGCTTAATTGCGGCGCTTGTGGTTATGATACTTGCTACGAGCACGCCATAGCGATTCTGCAAGGCCTGGCGGAATCGGAAATGTGTTTGCCCTACACGATTGATCAGTTGCACGAATATATCAAGGAGCTGGATGTGTCAAATCTAAAGCTGGCGTCTACACAGGCCGCCCTGAAACAAAGCGAAAAACTTGCATCAATGGGGCAACTTGCTGCTGGTATTGCTCATGAGGTTAACAACCCTTTGGGAGTTGTGATCATGTACAGCCATATTTTGCTTGATGAAATGGATCCATCCTCCCCGCTCTACAGGGATCTAAAGATGATTGTGGAACAGGCAGACAGGTGCAAGAAAATTGTGGGAGGCCTTCTGAACTTTGCACGCAAGAGTAAGGTAAGTATCGAAGAAGTGAATGTTAAGAAACTAATCAACAATGGATTAAAGACCTTTGTAATTCCTGAAAACGTTGGGCTTAATGTCGAGATCAACAGTCAGGATCCGGTGCTGGAATGCGACCAGGATCAAATGGTACAGGTATTCTCCAATCTGTTTAAAAATGCAATTGATGCCATGCCCGATGGGGGCACGTTGACTATTAAGGTTGGAGAAATTTTAACGGAAGGTGCCATGGAAATTCGCATTTGCGATACCGGAATTGGCATTCCCAAAGAGAATCTGGAAAGGATGTTTGAACCATTTTTCACAACAAAAGAAAATGGTAAAGGTACAGGACTCGGGCTACCGATCATTTATGGCATCATCAAGATGCACAGCGGCAGCATTAAAGTGGAATCCAATGCTGATCCCAATGATGGTGCGACCGGAACTACTTTCATTCTGAAACTACCCCGAAAATCAAAAGAAGAAAAACAGCAATAAAAGCCACCAGGTATGTTGAAAAAAGAAAAAAAAATGATTTTGATCGTTGATGATGATACCGATTATCTGTTTCAGCTTAAAATAGCCATTGAGGATATGGGTTTTGAAGTGATAACTGCCGATACCCTAAAAGAAGCAGAAACCATCATCGAAAAGACAAAACCGGATCTGGCCATTCTGGATCTGATGATGGAACAGCAAGATACCGGCTTTATTCTTTGCCATATTATTAAGAATAAATACCCGGATGTTCCTGTTATCATTGCTTCTGCCGTTACTGCAGAAACGGGTATGTTGTTTGACGTCACCACCGAGGAGGAGCGCGACTGGATTAAGGCGGAACTGTTTCTTGATAAAGGGATACGTAACGACCAGTTGCAAAAAGAGATCCATAAATTGTTAAAAATCTGATCCATGGAAAAGCTAAAGCTCCTCGTGGTGGATGATGAACCCGGTATCCGTATGGGAGTTTGCAGGATACTTGATAACTATTCTGTAAGCTATCCCTTTATGGATGAAGATTTCGGGTTTGATGTCCAGGCCGTTGAAACAGGAGAGGAGGCTCTTGAAATTCTTCGAAAAAACGATCTGGACATCATTTTGCTGGATAATAAACTTCCTGGTATTCAAGGTATTGATGTTTTGGAGTTTATTAATAACAACAACCTGGATGTTGTTGTGGTGATGATCACTTCTTATGCATCACTCGAACTGGCTGTAAAAGCAACCAAACAGGGTGCGTACGATTTTGTCCCTAAGCCTTTTACACCCAAAGAACTGAGGGCTTCCATCGAAACGATCACCAAGCAGCTTTTTCTGCGCAGGATGACACAGAAACTAAATGTGGAAGGACGTCAGGTGCGTTTTCAGTTTCTGTCGGTACTCTCTCACGAACTGAAGGCACCATTGAATGCCGTTGAAGGTTATTTACAGCTCATGCAGGATCGCAAAATGGGAGATTCCCTGCACGAATACCAGGATATCATCGACCGCTCGATGCACCGACTTCAGGGTATGCGTAACCTGATCCTTGACTTGCTTGATATCACACGCATTGAATCAGGAAAGAAAAAAAGAAAGATGGAACCGGTGTTGCTTTGTGAACTGGCACAACAATGCATCGATGCATTTCAACCCCTGGCAATACAAAAAGATGTGGATGTCTATCTGAACTGTGGCGAAAAGGTATCTATGGAAGCTGACAGGCAGGAGATGGAGATCATTATGAATAATCTGATATCAAATGCTATTAAATACAACAAACAAGGCGGCAGGGTAGATGTGAACCTCAAACGTAAGAATTCCGGCACCCTGATAGAGGTTCAGGATACAGGAATCGGTATGGAAGAAGAGGATATTAAATCTTTGTTTGAAGATTTTGTTCGCATTAAAAGTGAACAGACCAAACACATCACGGGTACCGGACTGGGCCTTTCCATCGTTAAAAAGCTTCTTGAGTTATATGGTGCGAGCATCAATGTTGATAGCATGCCCAACGAGGGTAGCTGTTTTACCGTTCAGTTTCCAATTACATAAAATAGCAACCATTTCAAATCATAAATATGAAAGAAAAATTGTCAGAGCTTCCAGGTAAAACAATTGAACGCCTTAGTCAATACCGGCGGATTTTATACAACAGCATACGGGAAGGAAAAACCAATATTTATTCGCACGAGCTTGCCCGAATGATGAACCTTACGCCGGTTCAGGTTCGGCGGGATCTGATGTTGATCGGTTATTCAGGAAGTCAGAGCAAAGGCTATGTCATTAAAGATCTTGTTGCCCTGATAGGGAAAATTATAGACAGCAGTGATGGGCAAAAAGTAATCATCGTCGGGATGGGAAACCTTGGAAGAGCCATTACAAGCTATTTTTCCGGTAAGCGGGATAAGCTGAGCATTGTAGCAGCTTTTGATAATGACCCGCAAAAAACAGACCGGATCATAGCAGGGATCCCTTGCCATCACATCAAAGACGTTCAATCCGTAATTGAAGAAGAACAATCTCCCATTGCCATACTGACTGTTTCACCTGAAGCTGCTCATGAAGTAGCAAAACACCTTTTGGATTGCGGCATCAAAGGCCTTTTAAATTATACATCTGTTCCGCTGACTGTCCCGGATGATATTTATCTCGAAGAATATGATATCATCACCTCCCTTGAAAAACTGGCATACCTTGTGAAATCAAAATAGAATCCTGCGAAAAAGAAAAAATTTCAATTATGAATGTATACCATCACACTGCCGAAGCTGCCGGTAAGATTAAAAATGCAGTTGTTACAACCGGCTCCTTTGACGGGGTGCATATCGGACATAAATTGATCATCAACCGTTTGAATGAAATTGCTGATGAAATTGATGGCGAGTCGGTTTTGATCACCTTTGATCCGCATCCACGCAAAGTTCTCTACCCTGATCAAAAAGATCTGAAATTGATTAATTCGCAAGATGAAAAAATTGAGCTACTGCGTAAAGCGGGGCTGGATAACCTGATAATCATCCCTTTTACGCTTGAATTCAGCAAAACCAGCTCCCGCGATTTTGTAACAACTATGCTGATTGGTGATCTTATGGCAAAAGTTGTGGTAGTTGGACATAACCACCATTTTGGTCACGCCAGAGAAGGAGATTATTCCTATTTGCACGGTTTAAGCCGGGATATGGACTTTAAGGTGGAGGAGATACCATTGAAACTGATCGAGAATGAAACAGTAAGCTCAACAAAAATCCGAAAAGCACTCAAGGATGGCAACATACAAAGGGCCAATGCATATCTTGATCACCAATACATTGTAAAAGGCTCGCTGTATGCCGATGGACAAATCCACGACAGCTTCAGAGAACCGCCCGTGGGTATTGAAATTACTACCGTAGAGAAGCTGATTCCCCCTACAGGCATCTATGCCGGCAATCTTTTTGTTGATGGCAGCTGTTTGAAAGCCATGAGTTTTATTCTGCAAGACGATCTCGGTAACAAAAAACTGCTGAACCAGTTGATTTATGACAAGGTCGATCCCCACGGAAAGGAAGGCACACTATATCTTTATAAACTGGTTTGGTCTGGCAACCCATTTGGTAATGGAGTGATGGCAGACCAGGTTTTGGAAGAAGCACGCGAAATGGTTGAAGACCTGATTTATTAAACAATGAGCACATGGATCCCATGACAAATAAGAAACCGATCACCATCACCTTTCTCGGCACCGGAACTTCAACCGGCGTGCCGGTTGTGGCTTGCGACTGCAAGGTTTGTAAGAGTGCAGATGCGCGTGATCAGCGACTGCGTACTTCGGTGATGATTCAGGTCGGGGACGACAATTTCGTGATTGATTGCGGACCCGATTTCCGTTATCAAATGATTCGGGAAAAGGTTGAGGATATATCAGCCATTCTGTTTACACACGGGCACCGCGACCATATTGCAGGTCTCGACGATGTGCGTGCCTTCAATTATGTGCTGAATAAAACTGTTGACATTTATGCCACTGAAAAAGTGATCGACTCCGTCAATAAAGAGTTTCCTTATATCCTTACGGAAAAGAGATTTTTTGGCGCGCCTCAATTGCAATTTCATGTGATTGAAAATAAACCCTTTGGAATTAATGGCTTTGAATTCACTCCCATTGAAGTGCTGCACCATAAATTACCCGTTTTCGGGTTTCGCATGAATGACTTTACCTACATCACAGATGCCAGCTTTATCTCTGATGAGGAAAAGAAAAAAATTATCGGCTCCAGGGTTTTGGTTATCAACGCACTGAGAAAATCTCCCCATATTTCCCATTTCTCATTGGATGAAGCTTTGGATATCATCAGGGAACTAAAACCGGAGACTGCCTACATTACCCATCTGAGCCATTTCATGGGCCTGCACGAAAGTATACAGGCCGGTTTGCCTGAGAACGTATTTCTCGCTTTTGACGGATTAAAGGTGCATGTGTGAGAAAGTTTTGCTAATTTTGTAAAAAATATAGCAAATACCTGAATAATGATTTATTCTCCTGAAAAATATCGTATTCCGGATAAAAGGATGCAGCCGTTTATTGATGCTGATGAGATCTGGGATTACATCAATCATGTAAAGGCTGACAAGATCAGGGTGCGCGAAGTGATCCAGGCTTCATTGGATAAAAAAAGGCTTTCATTGGAAGAAACTGCGGTGTTGCTGAATGCTACTGATCCGGAGCTGATAGAGGAGATCAAGGATGGCGCAAGAACTCTCAAGGAACGGGTTTACGGAGAACGCATTGTGTTGTTTGCCCCGCTTTATGTGGGTGATTTGTGTACCAATAACTGTCAGTACTGTGGTTTCAGGTCTACCAACAAAGATGTCAAAAGAATCACCCTGAATACCGATGAATTAAAGGTAGAAGCCACTGCTCTTGTTGATCAGGGGCACAAGCGTCTCATTCTGGTTTATGGAGAACATCCCAAGTATTCGGCTGACTTCATTGCAGAAACGGTCAGGGTAGTTTATGGGGTGAAGCATGGCAACGGAGAGATCAGGAGGGTAAATATCAATGCCGCTCCTTTTGACATTCCTGGCTTCCGGAAGGTGAAGGATGCAGGCATCGGTACATACCAGATTTTCCAGGAAACCTATCATAAGCCAACCTATGAGAAAGTGCATCTGGGAGGTCTGAAACGCAATTATGAATGGCGCCTTACATCGCTTGACAGAGCCCAGGAGGCGGGGATAGATGATGTGGGAATCGGTGCCTTGTTTGGTTTGTACGACTGGCGATTTGAGGTGATGGGGCTGGTCAGGCACGTGAACCACTTTGAAGCAGTCTATAACGTAGGTCCTCATACAATCTCTTTTCCCAGGATCCAGAACGCTCTATCACTTGATATTTCAAAAGACCACCTGGTTTCTGATGAAGAATTCATCCGTCTGGTTTCTGTTTTGCGTCTCGCTGTTCCTTATACAGGCATGATCCTTACCGCTCGTGAACCTGCGCATACGAGGGACCAGATCCTCAGATTTGGTGTATCTCAGATCGACGGTGGTACAAACCTGGAGCTTGGTGGTTATTCAAAAGGCAAAAGAGAAACTCAGGATTTAAGCAAGGGACAGTTTCAGATTAATGACAACCGTTCATTGTCAGAGATCATGGATGAACTGATAAACAAGGGTTATATTCCCTCTTTCTGTACCGCTTGTTATCGTCTAGGACGCACGGGGGAGCATTTTATGGAGTTCTCTGTTCCGGGTTTCATCAAACGATACTGTACGCCTAATGCGCTGCTTACAATGGCTGAATACCTTGAAGATTATGCTTCTGGGGATACCCGTGAAAAAGGATATGCCCTAATAAACGAAAAACTCACCGATTTGGCTAAAGATCAAAGGGTCGAAAGCCTTAAAAAGAAAATTGAGCAAATTAAAACCGGTAAAAGGGATTTGTACTTTTAAAGATATGAACCATGCAAAAGACTATCATTTTAGGTATACTGGTATTTGACCGGATCAAAGAGGCCGGTCGCACCCAGGAAGTGTTAAGCAAACATGCGGATGTGATCAGAACCCGGCTTGGTTTTCACGAACTCTCAGAAACCGTTTGTAGCAGGGTAGGAACCATTGTACTTATTCTTCAGGGAGATCCTGAGAAATGGCAACAGCTGGAGTCTGAACTTGCTGAGGTCGGTGGCGTGGAAGTAAAAAAAATATCCTTTGACTATATGTTCAAGTAAACTATATCAAGATGTCTGAAATCAGGATTTTAGGTGTTCATGTACAAACCAGGGGCGATGCTGCCCGTAAGGTTCAGGAAGTGCTCACAAAGTATGGCTGTTCGATCAGGACGCGACTGGGTTTGCATACCCCTGATACGAATTTATGTAAGGATTGCGGGATCATATTGCTGGAACTTACAGGCAATCCGGATGAATGTTTGCGTCTGGAGAACGAGCTGTGGGCACTTGATGGTGTAAAGGTCCAAAAAATGGTCTTCTGATGATTATAAAAACAATTAATGATGGCTAAACTTGTTCATTTTTCGGAAGCAGCATCACTGGCATTGCATGCCATGGTGTTGATATCCAAGTCTAAAACTCACGTGAACGTGAACAGCATCGCCAGTGAGATGGGTGCATCAAAGAACCACCTGGCTAAAGTTCTTCAACAGCTGGTAAAACATAATTTTTTAAAATCAGTGAGAGGTCCGAGTGGTGGCTTTATACTTAGCAAACCGCCTGATCAGATCAGCATTTTAGAGCTTTATGAAGCCATTGAAGGTAAAATAGATGTACCCGAATGTCCTTTGGATCGTCAGATATGTCCGTTTAACAAATGTCTGATGAATGGACTGGTTACTGATGTAACTATGCAATTCAAGCGATATTTCCAGGAGCAGACCCTGGAGGATTTTGTTGCACGTACGTGATTGAACGCTCTAATTGACTATTCCTTATGCTAGAAGCTTTTGGCAGCACTAATCAAATCCTGATCGCCTTCGGTCTGACCCTTTTTGCGGGACTTTCAACGGGAATTGGCAGTGCAATAGCCTTTTTCGCCAAAAGAACCAATACCAAATTCCTGTCGATTGCCCTGGGTTTTTCAGCCGGTGTGATGATTTATCTTTCCTTTGTTGAGATATTTCCAAAAGCAAAAGATATTCTAAGCGGAGAGATGGGAATACAGGCGGGATACTTGATGACCGTTGTTGCTTTTTTCTCGGGTATGTTGCTGATAGCAATCATCGACAAGCTTGTGCCTGCTTTTGAAAACCCTCATGAGCTGAAACGTGTGGAGCAAATACACGATCAGGAGGCAATGAAGAACAAAAGGCTTTACCGTATGGGAGTTATGTCGGCATTGGCGATCACCATCCATAATTTTCCGGAAGGTCTGGTAACCTTTCTCGCAGCGATGCAGGATATCAAGCTTGGGTTGCCGATTGCCATTGCCATTGCTTTGCACAATATTCCTGAAGGGATCGCTATTTCAGTTCCCATTCATTACGCAACCGGGAGCAAAAGAAAAGCTTTCATGTATTCTTTTCTGTCCGGACTGGCAGAACCTCTTGGCGCTGTTATAGGTTTTTTCATTCTGATGCCTTTTATGAACGAAATTGTTTTCGGTTTTTTATTTGCTTCCGTGGCGGGGATTATGGTCTTTATTTCTATCGACAATCTTTTACCGGCTGCACGCGAGTATGGAGAACCCCATCTGAGTTTATACGGACTTACCGGAGGGATGGCTCTTATGGCAGTAAGTCTTGTGTTTTTTATGTGATTTTTTATTGGGAATACCTGATAATGAAACTGTCGAGGAAGCCCTGGTCTCTCAATCTTCCGCGCAAAATCAAAGCTTCATCCCTTGATTCAAAGACCCCCAGGATAAGTCGGTACCTGATCCTGTTGTTGATTTTAACCACTTCAATGAATGCAGGATGCCCGAACTGCCTTTGATACCTTGCAGCATGCTCAAGAAGCTCGTGAGTGCCTGCATAAGATGCCATTTGCACTCCCAGGCCGCGCAGCGAGACAGCCTGAAGATCCGTATCATATATACCTTCAGTTAAATCATCAATATCGGGTTTAACAGGCTTTTCCTCAGCAGTGCGTTCAATGGGGAGATCGATATCATCAGTAGCTGAATCATCTTCGGGTGTTAAGATATCATTTACACCTGTGATGTCATCCCGGTTTGAAATTATCGGATATGTTGATTTACCAAACGCTTCTTCAGCAATCTGCAGATGCCCGGCGGCTTCATCGGTACGATTCATTTTTTGAAGTACGGATCCAAGAAAATAATGAAACTCAGGATTTCCGGTAAAGCTTTGTTTCGCATCCAGGAGGTTTTCAAGTGCTTTGTCATGTTGTCCCTTTTTGGCGTAAGTTTTTCCCCGGTAATAATGCACTTCAGGATAACCTGGATTCAGCCGGTCACTTACATTAAAGTCTTGCAAGGCTTCATCATATCTTTCCAGGTAGAAGAAAGCTTTGCCCCGGTGAAAGAATGATGAAAAACCCGGATCGAGCCTTGCTGCTTCATTGAAACGGATGAGTGCCTCCTGATAGCGATCCAATGCAAGCAGTGCGACGCCGCTAAAATAAATGGCCTGGTATGCCAGATCATGTTCCAGATGAATGAGTTGTCTGAAGTCATCAATGGCAGCCTCAAAAAGTTCCAGTTCGATCCGGGCAAGACCTCTGTAAAGATAGGCCTCACTATACAAAGAGTCCAGCCGGATGGCTTTGTTAAACAGTTCGTGGGCATCAGCGAAGTCGTTATTAACTCCTTTTCGTATCCCTTCAGCAAAGGCATTGCGAGATTGTCTCATATCCCGATCAGTGATCTGGGCACACAATAATACCGGGAAAATCAGCAGTGCAGGCAACAGTTTCAATCGGATCATCATAATAAGATTTTGTCGGAACTCAGGCTAAGTTACGAAAATAGACTTTGCATCCGTTCAGCGGGCTGTCTTTTTTCTTATGTATTCTGCTGCATAATCGTTCAGCAGGCCGGTTAGTTTGTTTCCAAGGCGATTGCCAAATCGTTTTTCTCTGAAGCTTCTGACCCATCTGATGCCTTGAATGGCATTTGTCAGCAACAATTCATCTGCCAGCAGCAACCGGTCTGTGGTAACTGATGTTTCTTTTACAGCAAATCCATTTTCACGCGCGAGTTGAATGATTATTTTTCTCATCACACCGTCTACGCAAGCTTCAGAAAGAGATGGTGTTATCAGCTTGTCGTTTTGAACAACAAATAAGTTTGATGCAGTGGCTTCAGCTATCCTTCCTTCCTGGTTCAAAAGGATTGCATCTCCAATCCCTTTGTTTCGTTTATGGATACCTGCCAGAACATAGATTTGAGCGTTTGTGCTTTTTAGTGCGGAAAGGGTGTTGTATGCTTTAGGAATTTCAGAAAAGATATCAACAGATATCCCTTTCGTATTCAAAGAAAAATGGGTTTGATCCAGCGCTTCCGATTCAATCAGAACAGAGGCTTTATTTGTAAGTGGTGTATAGTATCCGCCCTCGTTCCGATACATGGATAATCTGACCCTTGCATCTCCATCGGAGTGCCTATTTGCCTTACAGAGTTGTAACACGTGGTCTGTCAGCAATTGCTGAGACCATTTTTGGTCCGGAATAAACTGTAAGATATCAGATGCATGAGAAAGTCTTGCAAAATGGTGTTCAGCCCATAATACGCAACCGCTGCTCACGCGTATTGTTTCAAAAACGCCATCTCCATAACGAAAAGCTCTGTTAGCGGGCGAAATGGTAAAATCTTCCCGGTTCAGGATATTTCCGTTTAATGAGAGCAGGGTTTGCATCAATACCGGATATTCATTGCATCAAAAGTATTGTTTTCAATGAGATAAATTGCTTTTTGGAAAGCATCATCGGATTGCATAACAACTTGTGTATAGGCTGCGAAATCAAAAAGATTGCGGGCGATGATCCCTTTAAGCTGATTTTCCAGAAAGGTCATTTCCTGCTCCGACCCGTCTTCATCACTTACCAGGTTATTGGCTTCAGCGTATTCAAACAACTCATTCAGTAAGTCCTCACCAACAACAAAGTCCTGGATGTAGGTTTCGACATCAGGATAAAGTTCAGAAAGTTGCTGACGGTTTCTGTTGGTATATTCAATACTGAAATGGTTCATGATCCCTCTGCGCATCAGACGGGAATAGAAGTCAGAAACTCTCGTGGTGTCAAGTGGTATAAAGAAATCTGGCATAATGCCACCGCCGCCAAACACAGCTCTTTGATTATTTTTGGTATAGAATTTCAGTGAATCGGGGAAGGTGATGTTTTCGGGACTCACCAGTTCGCCGGATGATAGCCGGTTTCTAAGGTCTTCATAATACTTGTCAATACCCTCATCATATGGCTTTTGAATACTTCTGCCTGTTGGCGTAAGGTATTGTGCAGTTGTGAGCCTTATGGCTGAACCGTCGGGAAGTTCAAACGGCCGTTGCACCAGACCTTTACCAAAAGTTCTTCTTCCGACGAGTAAACCGCGGTCCCAGTCCTGAATAGCGCCGGAAACGATCTCACTGGCTGACGCGCTCCCTTCGTTTACCAGGATTACGAGTTTACCGTTTTTAAAGTTACCTCTGAATGAGCTTCTGAAATCCTGACGGGGAGAAGTATGTCCTTCGGTATATACGATCAGCTGGTCGCGTTCAAGAAACTGATCGGCCAGATCAATGGCTACATCCAGGTATCCGCCAGAATTGTAGTTCAGGTCCAGGATAAGGTGTTTCATTCCCTGTTCCTGAAGTTTTCTTGTGGCTTCACGATATTCTCGCATGGTTGTTCTGGCGAAGCGATTTAGCTTGATGTATCCAATTTCGGGGGTTGCCATAAAGGCGGCGTCCAATGAATGAATCGGTATGCGGTCGCGTGTGATGGTGAAATCCAGCAGGCTTTCGGTTCCAATCCGATGAATGGCTATATCCACTTGTGAGCCACGTTCACCTCTTAGTTTCTCCTGGACATATTGGTTGTTTATCTTACTGCCATAGCTTGTTTCTCCATCAATTTCAACGATCTTGTCGCCCGGCATCAAGCCAACTTTTTCGGATGGACCTCCCGGTATGGGACTTACCACAACGATGGTGTCGTTGATAATGTTAAACTGTATGCCGATCCCTTCGAAACTGCCTTCCAGCGGTTCGTTTGCCCTGCGTAATTCGTCTGCAGACAGGTAAGCGCTGTGTGGATCCAGTTCTCTCAATATGCCACGTATGGCTTGCTCCACAAGGTCTTCATCGTTAAGATCTTCGATATAGGCATATTCAATAAACTGAATGGCCCGTTGTAATTTCTCCATCTGTTCCTGCCGCACCTGGGCTACCGAGCTTAAAGCAAGCAGAAGAAAAATTGTTATTCCAAGTAAAATCCGGTTGGTTATTTGGTCAAGCATCTTCATTATAATTTCCTTGTATTCGATTATTTATAAACGTTGTTTTCTATCTCTGCAAAGGTAACAAATTGGATCGATTGTTGTTTTTTTGATAAAATGCAATTATCCACTTATTGTTCACGATCCAAGTCCCGTTGCTGGTCTTTTTTCTTGATGGTATCACGTTTGTCGTAAAGCTTTTTCCCTTTCGCCAGCGATATTTCCAGCTTTGCAAGTCCTTTTTCATTAATGAAAAGACGGGTTGGAACAAGTGTAAACCCCTTTTCTTCAAGCTTCGTTTTTAATTTGCGCAATTCCCTGGCCTGAAGTAGCAGTTTTCGCTCCCTTTTGGGCTCGTGGTTGTTGTAAGTTCCATAATCATAAGTGGAAATATGCATATTGCGCACAAAAAGCTCCTCTTCCTGAAAAGCGCAATAGGATTCTTTCAGGCTGGCTTTCCCGGAACGGATCGATTTGATCTCGGTTCCGGTAAGCACAATCCCCGCTGTAAAGGCGTCAAGGAGATAATACTCGAATGCAGCTTTTTTATTTTTAATTTCCATCACGTCCATGTTGCATACCCATCCACGCACATAAATTTTGGTATAAAACGTTTTTTCCGGATGGTCTTATTGCATGGCAAATATAAGAAAAATAAGGCTTTTGCGATTTTTTAACGATTCTTCAAGCCAAAATGAGAATTAAATGTTGGTTTATTTATAAAAAAACATACTTTTGCAAAAAATCAAACCAATACAACTATTTATGTACTGGACACTCGAACTTGCTTCAAAACTGGAAGATGCACCCTGGCCGGCAACTAAAGAAGAGTTGATCGATTATGCCCTTCGTTCGGGTGCACCCATGGAGGTGATTGAAAATCTTCAGGAGATTGAAGATGAAGGCGACGTTTACGAAAGTATCGAAGACATCTGGCCCGATTATCCCACTAAAGATGATTTCTTTTTTCACGAAGATGAGTATTGACCACTTCCTTTTCTTTCTTGATTAAGAACCCATATAACCGGCCATGGCCGGTTTTTTTATCCTTGCGGGCCTGATAAATTAAGGTTTGCTAGCCGGGCTTTGTCGGCATATTTGTTTAACTTTGCTACGCTTAAAAAAAAAGAAGGTATATGCTTAATATCATTAAGAAAATATTCGGAAGTAAAGCCGACCGGGATTATCGTGAAATCAAGGATGTGTATGAACAAACTCTTCTGGTTTATGAAGAGATTAAGAAGCTTGACAACGATCAGCTCAGGGCCAGAACAGCCGAGCTTAAAAAACGCATTGCAGAAAACGTTGATGAAGAGCAGAAACAGATTGATACACTGAAGGAGTATCTGGATACCAACTACAGTCTGGATGTTGAAGAGAAGGAAAAGATTTACGCTCAGATAGATCGTCTGGATGACAAACAGAATGAAAAAACAGAGGCCATCCTTTATGAGCTGATACCTGAGGCTTTTTCAGTGGTAAAGGAGACGGCCAGGCGATTCAATGACGATGAATTTGTGATTGTTACGGCCACAGATCATGACCGTGAGCTTGCTGCCGTTCATCCCAGCATTGAAATAAAAGGCTCTCAGGCATATTATAAAAATCAATGGATGGCCGGGGGGAATATGATCACCTGGGATATGGTTCATTACGATGTGCAGCTGATTGGCGGTATCCATTTGCATAAAGGCAAGATTGCCGAGATGGCAACCGGGGAGGGTAAAACCCTTGTCGCGACCTTGCCGATTTACCTGAATGCCCTACCGGGTAAAGGTGTTCATATCATTACCGTGAATGATTATCTGGCTAAGAGGGATAGCGAATGGATGGGAATGCTTTTTGAATTTCACGGTTTAAGGGTCGACTGTATTGACAAGCATCAGCCCCATTCTGAGGAAAGAAGACGTGCCTACCTTGCTGACATTACATACGGTACCAATAACGAGTTTGGTTTTGATTACCTGCGCGACAATATGTCTCGCAACCCTGAAGAGCTTGTACAACGTAAGCTGAACTATTCGATCGTCGATGAGGTTGATTCCGTATTAATCGA
Source organism: Bacteroidales bacterium (assembly GCA_007123065.1). Classification (GTDB taxonomy): domain Bacteria; phylum Bacteroidota; class Bacteroidia; order Bacteroidales; family UBA7960; genus PUPG01. The sequence goes on along the minus strand of SKSI01000099.1, from coordinate 5,380 downwards.
TGATGCACGAACCCCGCTGATCATATCCGGACCAACACCGCGTGGAGAGAAGCACGAGTTTCAGGAGATGAAACCTAAGGTGGAGAAATTGTATGGGGCTCAAAAAACACTTGTTACCAATCTGCTTGCTGAGGCACGTAAACTGTTATTACCCAAAGAAGGGGAGCCCGATGAAAAAAAAGGCGGAGAGCTTCTGCTCAGATGTCACCGTGGTCTTCCGAAGAATAAGGCACTCATCAAGTTTTTGTCAGAACCGGGTATGAAAACAATTCTGCAAAAGACAGAAAACTTTTATATGCAGGAACAGAGCAAGCATATGCACATCATTGATGACGTGCTCTTTTTTGTTATTGAAGAGAAAAACAACTCATTAGAGTTAACGGAGAAAGGGATTGATCTGATCACCGGCCAGACAGATGATCCAAATTTCTTCATTTTGCCTGATATGGGATCCGAAATGGCGGAGCTTGAAAAGTCTGAACTACCCACTGAAGAGAAGCTTGAAAAGAAGAATCTGCTTTTGAATGATTTTTCGGTCAAGAGCGAGCGCGTTCATACCATCAACCAGTTGCTGAAGGCATATACCTTGTTTGAGAAGGATACTGAATACGTGATCATGGACAATAAGGTCAAGATTGTTGATGAGCAAACGGGCAGGATTATGGAAGGGCGCAGGTATTCCGACGGACTCCACCAGGCGATAGAGGCTAAGGAGAATGTCCGGATTGAAGCGGCAACCCAGACTTATGCAACCATCACACTACAGAACTACTTCCGGATGTACCGGAAACTTGCCGGTATGACGGGAACCGCTGAGACAGAGGCGGGTGAGTTATGGAACATCTATAAGCTTGATGTTGTGGTAATCCCGACACACAGGCCGATTGTCCGAAAGGATATGGAGGACCTGATCTACAAAACCAAAAGGGAGAAGTACAATGCAGTGATTGACGAGATTTCTGAATTGGTGAAAGCCGGTCGACCGGTATTGGTAGGTACGACATCCGTTGAGACGTCAGAATTGCTCAGTCGAATGCTAAAGTTGCGCTCAGTAGCTCATAATATATTGAATGCCAAGCATCACCAGAAAGAAGCACAGGTTGTGAAAGAGGCTGGTCAGCCTGGAATGGTTACGATTGCTACAAACATGGCCGGTCGTGGTACCGACATCAAGCTGGGTCCCGGTGTGCGTGAGGCCGGAGGGTTGGCCATTCTGGGCACCGAACGTCACGAATCGAGGCGTGTTGACCGACAGCTCAGAGGTCGTGCCGGACGACAGGGAGACCCGGGTTCTTCGCAATTCTTTGTGTCACTCGAAGATGACCTGATGCGTGTATTCGGCTCAGGAAGGATATCGTCGCTGATGGACAGGATGGGCCTTAAAGAGGGAGAGGTGATCCAGCATTCCATGATTACAAAATCTATTGAAAGGGCGCAGAAAAAGGTTGAAGAGAATAATTTTGGTATTCGTAAGCGCCTCCTGGAATATGATGATGTGATGAATGCACAGCGCGAGGTAATTTACAGAAAGCGTCGCAATGCGCTATTTGGCGAGCGTCTGGCCGTCGATATCGCCAATATGATCTATGATACTTGTGAACAACTGATCTTTAGCTACCAGGAAACAGGCGATTATGATGGTTTTACATTCGAACTGCTCCGCACTTTCGGTATTGAACCCCCTTTCGATCAGCAAACCTTCCTGGAAGGAAAAACAGAAAAGCTTAATGAAACGCTTTATGAGAAAGCGATTGATACCTATAAACGAAAAAATGGTGAGATGGCCCGTATCGCTTTTCCCGTTATCAGGGAAGTATATGAGCGGGCATCCCAGAAATATGAAAATATTGCCATTCCGATTACAGATGGGATGAAAACCCTCAGCGTGATCGCCAATTTAAAAAAAGCGTACGAGAGTGAAGGACGCGAAGTCTCATTATCGGTAGAAAAAGGAATTACGCTTGGAAATATTGATAATGCCTGGAAAGACCATCTCAGGGAAATGGATGACTTGAAGCAATCTGTTCAGGGTGCCGCCTACGAACAAAAAGACCCACTGCTGATTTATAAGTTCGAATCGTTTGAATTGTTCAAGCGGATGCTACAGAAGGTAAACAAGGATATCATCTCCTTCCTGGGCAAAGCCCACCTGCCTGTGAGGGATCCGGATCAAATTGAACGTGGTACGCAACGTGAACGAACTGATATGAGCAAGATGCAGACCGGTCGCAGCGATATTCCCGGCCGTGGCGGTAGCCAGCAAAAAGCACAGCCTGTGCGTGTTGAGAAAAAGGTTGGCCGCAACGAGCCTTGTCCTTGCGGGAGTGGAAAAAAATTCAAACAATGCCACGGTAAATCCGGCTGATTTGTTAATTCGATAAGAAAATGATGACTTTTTCAACGCAGCTGCGTGTCAGATACGCAGAAACCGATCAGATGGGATTTGTTTATTATGGCAACTATCCGCAGTATTACGAAGTTGGCAGGGCAGAAGCAATGCGGGAACTTGGAACCAGCTACAAGGATATGGAGGAAACAGGTATTGTGATGCCTATTGCAGAGATGCATCTGAAATATATCCGCCCCGCACGCTATGACGACCTACTTACAATAAAAACAACAGTCCCTGATTTGCCCGGTGCGCGAATGCATTTCGACTACGAAGTTTACAATGCTGCAGGAAAGCTTCTTAATAAAGGTTATACCGTGCTTGCCTTTCTTAGCAAGGAAACCGGCAGGCCTTGTCCTGCACCGCAATGGTTTCTTGATAGATTGATAGCATATCATAAGTAAGAAGCTTTAACCGGTTTAAAGTATTTGTTTAGCATAATTTATTTAATATACTGATGATGAGAAATATGAGGATTGTTTTAGGAGGAAAGCATTTGGTTGAAGCGCATTACAAAGACTTTGTAATACAAACCGATCAACCGGAAAAAGTGGGAGGGGATAACAGTGCCCCATCGCCATTTGACTTGTTCCTTGCGTCAGTAGGTACCTGCGCCGGATATTACGTGCAATCGTTCTGCCAGCAAAGAAAGATTCCAACCGATGGCATTTTTCTCGAACAATTGATGCACGTTGATGAAGCAACCAGAATGATTGGGGAGATCGAGATCAGAATATTTCTTCCACCTGATTTTCCGGATCAATACAAAAAAAGTGTCATCAAAGCCGCAGAGGCCTGTGCTGTTAAGAAACACATCTCAAATGCACCCGAGTTTTCTGTAAAAATTGTTTAGATTATTTTGATTCTATGAAAACACTGGTTATTGGAGCAAGCCCTAACCCTTTGAGGTATTCATTTAAGGCTGTAAAAGCCCTTCGTGAATCCGGAATTGAAGTTGTGGCGATCGGTAAAAGAGAAACTGTAATTGAGGATGTGCAGGTCATAACAGATAAGCCCTGGATTGAGGATCTGCATACAGTTACGCTATATGTCGGGCCTCAGAATCAATCTTCATATATCGACTACATTGTCTCGCTGAAGCCTGAAAGGATTGTATTCAATCCGGGTACATACAACGAAATTTTAATTAGCAAAGCTGAAGCGGCAGGAATTGAGTGCATCAGAGACTGCACGCTGGTTATGCTTGCTTCGGACAGTTATTGATCATTTTCAGAGTTAATCGTTTATTTCACTTATATTAATTACATTACTTATGGATTCAAAAAAAATAGGATTCAATTCCCGGCTCATCCATGCGGGAATGATTGATGATCAGTTTGGTAGCGCAACCGTGCCAATATACCAGACCAGCACTTTCAAGTTTAAGAATGCAGATCATGGTGCTGCTTGTTTTGCAGGCGAATCGGATGGTTACATTTATACGCGCATCAACAACCCGACCATCAACTCTCTTGAGCAACTTGTGGCATCTCTGGAGGACGGATATAAAGGAATTGCGGTGAGTTCCGGTATGGGTGCTGTTAATACCATTTACAGTGCATTGCTCGAGCAGGGCGACCATATGATCAGCACAGCTGCTGTTTATGGCCCTTCAAGGGTAATTATGGAGAAACATTACAGCAAGTACGGGATTGAATCATCTTATATTGATACCGGAGATCCTGCAAAAATCCGGGAAGCAATTCGTCCGAACACCCGGATGTTGTTTATCGAAACACCAGCGAATCCAACAATGGATATATCAGATCTTGAGGAGGTCGTTAAGATCGCCCGCGAGCACCAACTAATCACTGTGGCTGATAATACATTTTGCAGTCCTTACCTGCAAAAACCGCTTGATTATGGTTTTGATATTGTTTTTCATTCCATTACGAAGTTTCTGAACGGACATGCAGATATCGTTGGCGGAATTATTGTTACCAGGGAAAAAGAGATGTACGATATCCTGCGACCGATGATGGTAAACCTGGGTTGCAATATGGACCCCCATCAGGCATATATGGTTATCAGGGGGTTAAAGACTTTGTCTTTGCGAATGGAAAGGTCACAGGAAAATGCGATGAAAATTGCACACTACCTGGAAAATCACCCCAAGGTAGCCTGGGTAAAATACCCCGGTTTGCCCTCCCATCCAAAATATAAATTGGCCAAAAGGCAGATGAAAGGCCCCGGTGCCATGATCAGTTTTGAAATGAAAGGGGGAATATCAGCCGGTAAAACTTTGATGAACAGCGTTAATCTTTGTATTTTGGCTGTTTCTCTGGGGGGTGTGGAAACCCTGATCCAGCATCCGGCCTCTATGACGCACTCAAAGATAAACCAGCAGGCACGTGAGCGTTCAGGTATAACTGACGGGCTGGTTCGCTTGTCAGTCGGTATTGAAGATGTAGAGGATATTTTAAGCGACCTGGAACAGGCTTTCGACAAGGTTTAATTTATTCTGCTTTTCTTGTCGGGATTTTATATTGCAGGCTGAAAAATATTCCTATTTTTGCAGCGTTTCGAAATCAATAGGAATTGAAAATATAAGGATCATGCCGAACTATTTTGGCAATCACACTTAATCAAATGAGTGTATTTTTACGCAGATCGCCTAACAACTTTAATTAGTAATCAGAAACTGTTTTCCAATGGAAAAAAAAGAAGAACTGAATCCTCAGGCAGAAAATGAAAAAAATGCTTCAGAGGATAAACACACGGCCGAAGAGAGGGCTGAACTAAAGAATGACATCGAAGAAAAAACTGCTGCTGATCTGACTGATCCGGAGAAAAATGATTCCGATGGATTAAAACCAAAGGATGCACAAGCCTCCATGGAACCTCTGGATGACGCAGATGTCCCGGACAAGCAACCTGACCAGGCTGTTGACGAACAAGAATCTGTCCCGGACAAGCAACCTGACCAGGCTGTTGACGAACAAGAATCTGTCCCGGACAAGCAACCTGACCAGGCTGTTGACGAACAAGAAT
>SKSI01000011.1 GCA_007123065.1 Bacteroidales bacterium | reverse complement strand
GGCGGAGACAGGCAAACAGGCGGTTCATACAGTCTGATGGGTGGTACCGGCTTTTGGTGGACTTCTACAGAGTTTTCAACACTTACAGTATTCTACCGTGATCTGGATGCTGCATATGGCAGCGTGTTACGAGCCAGCACCAACAGAGAAAGAGGGTTTGCTGTAAGGTGCGTAAAGTCAGAGTAAGCACCCGATTAAAATTCGTTTTTTATTCCTGATGCCATGTCAATGCATCCGAATCTCTGATTCTATGCACCTATATACTTATTTATATTTAGTCTTTTTGTAAATTATTGACAGGCAAGGGATTTTTCTTTTTTTTATTATTTATTATCACTACTGTCCACCCTGAAGGCTCATAAAGACACCGTTGTTTTGGCTATTTTGCTTGGCACAGGTACCATTCTGGCCGTCATTGGTCAGATATTTTGAACGTGTCGTATCACACCACCTTACTTTCAAAATTCTTTTACGCATTCGAAAAAACTTTTATAAACAATTAAATGCCTTCTCACAAAAATCGTTCATAACCAAGCGACCGGGCGAATTGCTCACCGCTATGTATGCGAAGATGTTTCAACAGCAAATGGAGATGCGTATTTAAATTCCCGCTATTAGAAGGATATGATTTTTTCATATTCATGAAATAATTGGCTAAAAAACGAACAAACTTGCAAGAATCAAAACAGGGAAAGTCGGATTTCCACCCTTAACCAATCATACTACTCCTTTATTCACCAAAAAGTTTTATATTGCAGGGGAAATAATGTCTTGAATGAATCGTAGAATAACACAATTACTTGGTCTTGCGCTGTACCTCCTTTGTTTTTTGCCGGGGAGCCACTCCCCTGCTTCCGGACAACCAAAACAATCCGATTCTGAAACTTTCATCAGAATTGATTCATTGATTCAGATGGCCAAAGAAGTACGCGACAAAAAACTGGCTGTTGAATTTGCCGATCGGGCCGTTTATCTTGCGGACTCTATAAGTGAAAGCCACCTGGCCGCCAAGGCATACCAAATCAGTGGAACTTCCTGGCGGGCAGCGGGGGACTTCCTGGTTGCCTATGAAAGACTTCAGGAAGCTTATAATTTATTCGATGCTTTGGGTCTTTATCACGAGGCCAATATCGTCAAACGGGAAATAGGAGACACCTTCAGGGGAGGAGGCGCCTATATCTTATTAAATGTATCAGCGCTTCATCCTGAAGCTCTTAAAGTGAAGCGGGATGCAGAAGAACCTTTTAGGGAAGAAGGCGTTTTTGAACATGCCATGCGCCTGTTTTACGAAGCGAAAACCCATTTTTTGATTGCCGGCGACAGCCTTGAACTGGCTAAAACCTTGAACCGGATGGCAGCCACCTCTTTTGAAATGACCAAATCCCATCCCGATTTCGACACCTTACTGGAGTCCATAGAGCCATCAGCCAGTGCCTTCGCTGAGGGTATAACTGCATACCCTGAACTGGTCCGCCTGCTTGATCAAACCAAGGCATATCTCGACAGCGCATCGACCATAGCCCGGCTGCTGAACAATCATGCACAGATCATTTCCAACGAAAATATTCGGGCAGCCAAATACGGTATGGAGTATAAAACAACCATGTCTCTCCTGAAATACGACGAAATCATGGACTACATGGAGGAAACGGGTTATACGAATAATATGCCACTTGTAATGATCAACAAGGCAAGGTCTCTGGGAGTTGGGTGGCTCAACCGGTACGAAGATGCCATAGAACTGACCCTGGAAGCCCTGGAACTGGCCAGGAGCTTGAATATAACCATATATGTTATAATGGCCCACGAATTATTACACGATAATTACCTGGCTCTGGGAGATTATGAAAATGCATATATCCACTATGTGAACAATGCGCAGTTTGTTTTTCTCCAACAAGGGACTTTGCTGATGTTAAAAACCAACGCAAAGGAATATGAGTTTCAAATTATGCAAAGAGAGGCTGAAATTTTGCATAACAAAAGTCTGTTTCTCAACGCAGCCATAATGGGCGGGACAATTGTACTGATATTCTCTTTATTTTTAATTATTCTGGGTATTAAAAACCGTGAAAAAAGGCGCTTGCTGGATGAGCTAAACAGCAAAAACCATTTGATCAGAACGCAGAATAAAGATCTGACAGATGCCAACAATTCCAAGGACCGGCTGTTTTCCATCATAGGCCATGACCTGAAAAACCCTTTTAATATCATCCTGGGATACAGTGAACTCTTAAAATCCAATATAGAAAAATACGACAAAAAGGAGGTTCAGAAATTTGCCTATCATATAAATATTGCCGCAGAACAGACCCTTTACCTGCTCAACAACCTGCTTCAATGGGCCAAACTACAGAGGAAACAGATCCGTCACAACCCCGAACCAGTTGATTTAAAACTGGTTTCGGAAGACATCACGCGTTTTGGAAATGAGATGGCGGATACAAAAAACCTTCAAATTACCAATCTCATTCCCATCGGACTAAAGGTGAATGCAGATTTGGAAATGCTTAGAACCATCCTCCGGAACCTTTTGGAGAATGCCATCAAATTTACCAATGTCGGGGGAAAGATCACACTATCTGCTCAAACCACACCCCACGAAACCATCATCTGTGTCGAAGACAACGGCATTGGCATGCAAGAGGATTTTGCAAATGCGCTGTTTGATTCGACAAAAAGTCATTCTAAGCCGGGCACATCAGGCGAACAGGGAACAGGATTGGGCCTGGTGATTTGCAAGGAATTTGTGGAAATGCATGGGGGTCAAATTTGGGTAGAAAGCACTCCGGGCACTGGGAGCAAATTTTGTTTTTCCATTCCAACCAGCAATAACTAACAATTTTTACAAGATTCCCATCCCATGTTTTTTACACCATGCATATATTCGTTTGTCGTCATTGTTTTGAACCATTGTACCACACGCTGCATCAACGAACCTCCCGAGGGGCAAACCCGCGTGTCTGTCCTTGGGCGATGAAACCATCAATCCTTGCTTATAGATGCTAATGTCAGGCGACACTTGTGTTGCAGAAAATCACCTGATCAGCAGTTTGCCGGCATATTGATTATTCCGACTATGAATTCTGTAGAAATAAATCCCGGCTGGGATATCGCCCAGGGGTATATTTTTGGTGGACGTTAATTGTTTGCTCATCACCGTTCGGCCTTGCACATCGTATATATAAAAATGGTAAGGTTTTTCGGCCTCAGGAATCGTAATGCTGACAAAACCCCGGGCTGGATTAGGGAAAACCACGATTTCCGTGGCTTCAGCTTCCGGCACGGTGGTCTCCAAATCCGTATAATGAAAATTCAGGACAAAATCACTCACAAAATCATCTTCACCCTCGTTCCAGAATAAAAACTCCACGAGGCTTATCATATGGTTTACCTCAAGCCAATAAGGCATCAAAAGATCATCAATAGTATAATCATAGTTAATTGTATTGATTTGCCTGGCCCATGGCTCCCATTCCTCTTCCTGTTCCACCCAATCATATACAGTTGCTTCGACCATGTCGCCATAATCATCCATTAGTGCATCCATTTTTTCAACTTTAACCCATGGATGGGGCTCCTCATAATAATAAGCAAACATGGTCATCTGATTGCCGTCATAGTAATATTCTTCTTTCCAATCCTCCATCCATTCATTACCATCCCAGATTAACTCAAGAACAAACTCGAGCCTTCCCTGTTCGTCATAGTCGTAAACATACTTGTCTTCAGGAATCCAATCCTCAGCGCCACCAAAAACATACCATGTTTCCTCTATCATGTTCAGATCTTCATTAAAAATCATGGTCTGCTGGTAGGTTGGCACCCATTCCGGGTTAAGGTGATAAAATGTAAAGACCATGGTTAACCCATCACGTTCCACCTCAGTCTTCCACTCATTCACCCACCCCTGCTCATGGAAATCCCAAACATACTCCAGACAAAGCGCAGGCCAACCCTCGGCATCCCAGCTCCAGACTTCCTTATGATAATTATCCCACGCTTGTTCTGCTGTATTCCAATCCTGTTCAATAATTTCCGCAGTGTTGCCATGCCCATCGTATGCAAATAAATCTCTCCATTCTTCTTCGACATAAATATATTCCAGCATTTTAACCGGTGAGGTGTTTTTGTTTTTGTTAACGGTTAAGGGATGCATAACCAAGTTTGTTGTTCTTGGTCTATCCGGAGCAATTCCGTGATGGCGGTTGGAGAAATCTTCCGGATTCATGCGTGTTTCCCGAATGATGCGTCGCGCATTAGATTTCTCATTACCGAAAGCATTCAAGGCGAACACTAACAGCAAGGCTAAAATGGTACATGTTTTCTTCATGATTATAAAGTTTAAGTGAGTAGGTAAGAACGCAAATGCAGAACATTAAAAATTGGAGCCATGCCCGGAAAAGCCTGCAGGTTTGCTCTCAGGAACATGCTCATGCAATCGGCAACTCATAAAACCACATTCAAACAAACAAGAGTTTTCTGGATTAGTTGATTTATTTTCCAAATAAATTTACATAGAATATTTTATTTGCACAAGTATTCCTAACTCTTTTGCATAAAAGTTTGCCGTTTATATTAAAACTTTGATCAGCAGTATCGTGTCACTGCCTCCTTTGAACACAGTGTGATTGGCAATGGATGTATTAAAAACAATCTCAAGAATGTGAACAACCCACCAATCTTTTTCAACCACTGCCGGCTAAACATTTTTCACAGCTATAAAATGGTGGTGATGTTTTGCTGTCCGTACAGGCAATTCTTTAAGGCGCAGCCTTCTTTAATAATGAATCCCATCCCCACTATAATCTTCAGCCGCCATTTCTGCAGCCTTTTTGATCTGGATATCTCTGGGAAGATGCTTATTCACCCGGACCGATGTACGGAGATAGTATTCCATT
>SKSI01000203.1 GCA_007123065.1 Bacteroidales bacterium | reverse complement strand
GGCAGCAATGCCGCTTCAATGTTTCTTACACTGGATTATTATGATCGAAGTACAATCAGCGATTTTGCTGCTGTTCATCTGCATTATGATCATAGCCGGTTGCTGTTAAAGCGTCTGCCATTTCTCTCTGACAAACTGTTTCGTGAGAAGCTGTTTTTTAATGCCTTGTTTGTTGATGGACACAAACCCTATACGGAGTTTGGTTATGGACTGGAACAGCTGTTTTTGCTGTTTGGTATTGAGATCGTGAGTGGATTCTCAGGGGGCAGCCATCAATATACCGGTTTACGTATCGGAATTCCCATTTCAAATGTCATTAGTATTAATTAAACCAAGATGGCTCAGGTCAAAAACAGCAATCCGCCCAAAACGGCAATGACAGAACCCAGATAGAATGCCCAATAGGGTTTCGGACGTGCCGGGTTTTTTCCAAACAGGCGAATGGTGATCGAATACATCCGGGTCCTGTTTCTTGATACGAAAGCATAAAAATGGTCAGAGAGAAAGCGAAACAACCAGATGCTGCGGTACAAAGGCATCACCCATCTCCAACTTGTGCCGTAGCGGTGCAGTGCCTGAAAAACCGCTCCGGGACCAACATAAGTCTTGCCGTCCAAGTCAATAAAGCGAATCGCCTGACGAAAATACTTGAGATCAATGTCAGGAAACTCTTTGTAAACCTGCTGAAAAGGTGTATAATTCACCTTGTCGCCGGTAAGCTTTTTCCACTTGATCACCCAATAATGGCAGAAACCGCAGTTTTCGTCCCAAGCCATAACCGGACGATCTTTTGGAGGATATTTTGTACTGTGAATTCGTTTAAACATTTTAAATCATATTGGCCTGAATTGTTCACAAAGCATTCTGTTGAATTGAACTCCTTTGTGTTACTTCTATGTTAATGAATTAATCAGGTTATTGTCCCGGTATTTAATAAACCACCAAAGGGTCATTTTTGTTTTGACATGAATCTCAACCTTTTCCCTGAACCGGTTTTCCATTCTGTAAATCATCAATTTAATGCATTATCAAATCAATAAAGATTCGCATCTGTAAAATAATGATATTTTTACAGTCTGAACCAAACATGAAACAGAAATGAGCAAACTGCCTGATTATTCGGATATTATAAAGGCGCAAATGCGTTTAAAAGGGATTGTTAAGGTAACTCCTTTGGAGCACACGAAGTCTTTTTCGGCCATGTCGGGGGCAAATGTGTATATGAAGCTTGAGAATATGCAGTCGACCGGCTCTTTTAAGGTTAGGGGTGCTTACAACAAGATCAGCAGTTTAACAAAAAAGGACCTTGAGAAGGGTGTGGTTTGTGCCTCAGCTGGTAATCATGCTCAGGGCGTTGCGTTTGCAGCTCGAATAGTTGGTGTCAGGGCAAAGGTGTTTATGCCGATTTTCACGCCTCCTTTAAAGGTAATTGCAACCCGGGGTTATGGTGCGGATGTGGTGCTTGAAGGGGATACTTTTGATGATGCTTATGCAGCGGCGATGAAATACCAGGCAGAGTCCGGTGCGCATTTTGTTCATCCCTTTGATGATCCTCTGATCATTGCCGGACAGGGAACGATCGGACTGGAATTGTTTCAGGCGATGGACAGCATTCAGGATGTTTTGGTTCCAATTGGCGGTGGTGGTATGATTGCGGGAATTGCTATAGCTCTTAAAGAGATGAATCCTGATATTCGGATTATTGGGGTTGAAGCCGCCGGCGCACAATCTATGAAGAACTCGTTGAAAGCGGGAAAGCCTGAAAAGTTGCAAAATATGCAAACCATCGCCGATGGTATTGCCGTAAAAACCCCCGGAGAACTTACATTTGAGGCCACCCGTAAACTGGTTGATGATATCCTGGTGGTTGATGATGCAGAAATTGCACATACTGCCTATTTGCTGCTGCAACGTGCCAAGCTTCTGGCAGAACCTTCCGGCGTTGCAGCTCTGGCAGCCGTCCTGCATAAGAAAACAGACCTTGCCGGAAGAAATGTTGTGCCCGTGATCAGCGGCGGTAATATCAATATGGGACTATTGGAGCAGATCCTTGAAAAAGGTCTTATGGAAGAAGGCCTGCGCGCGCGTATTGCCGTTTTGATTCCGGACGTGGCCGGAGAACTAAAATCCATCATCTCCATTCTTGAACGTTTGCGTGCCAATATCAATGAAATATCCCATGAACGTTCAATTACAACGGTACCGGTAGGCTTTGTGCTGGTAACCATCACCTTCAGCCTCCAGGAAACTGCACAGCTGGATGCCATTCGTCAAACCCTGGATGGCAAGATGAAGAAATATGAACTGTTGCATTAGGGAAAATGAACTGACCCAAAGAAAAAGGCCATTCCTTATTCCGGAACGGCCTTCAAAACAACATGAGCAGAGAGTTATCGTCATTCTGTAATTAATGAATTACTTATTTTTGACCGTTTCCTGAAACACTTTGTCCAGATCGAAAGGAAGCTCTTCCTCGGCTTCGGGCTTGGTCAATTCAGTGAGGTCATAAACCCTGTAAGCCCGTTCGGTTCTGATGCTCTGAAAAACTGCCGCCACTTCAAAAGGCAGCGTTTCATAAGTTTCTTCCCCCATGATCGGCTGGATCAGTGTTCTTCCATTGGCGTCAAGGAAAGTCAGGGTGGATCTTGTTGGGTTTGCAGATAAACTGCAAATGCTGAAAAGGATTGTTGCCGCGATGATGATACTTTTTGTTTTCATGACTTAGTGATTTATGTGGTTGTTTTTATTTCTTTTTCGCTTTCGCATAATTTATAACTATATTCGTGCCAAAATATATAATAAACACAAAATCAAATAAATAGAGGTTTTATAATTGCCTGAATCGCTTATTTTAAGTGTTCGCAAACGTACATATTGTATGCGTTATTGAACGGTTGTACGAATTTGTCAAAAATGCATTATTTTTGATGCCATCTAATTTTTCTTTTATCTGTCTGCTGCTTTTTGTGATCCTGTTCGCAATAAAATAATACGTAAACAGATTAAGAATAACATAAAAGTTAACCCATGTGTAAGACCTTTAGAGTTGCTTTAAGCCTGATCCTGTTTCTCTTTTTGACAGGTACGATAAACACGTTTGCACAAACCTTTCCGGCAGGTTTTTCCATGATGAATCAGCGCAATCATCCGGAGCTGAACTGGGTAAGTACGGAAACAGAACATTTCATCATAAGCTATCCGGACCACCTGAGTGGGATAGAAGCCCAGGCTGCCGCGATTGCCGAGTCGACCTATGCTGCGCTTTCCCATAACCTTGAAGTGGCGTTTGATTATAAGATACGTGTTTATTTAAGTGATGAAGATGAGATCATGAATGGATTTGCCGTGTCTTTTCCAAGGGCATATACGAATATCTGGGTGAATCTGAACCAGGTAGCGGAAGGGTGGAGCGGTCCTGAAAAATGGTTGCGAACTGTACTGGCCCATGAACTGGCCCATATTTTCCACTTTGAAGCCGTAAAATCGAATCTCCCGCTGATTGGCGCATTGGGGATCGCGCCATCACTTCCGGTGCCCTGGACAGAAGGCATTGCTCAATATTATACAGAACCATGGCACGCCTTGCGGGGTGATGATCTGCTCAGAAAAGCTTTTTATGATGGCCGTCCGTCATATACTGATGGAACATCGATGCGCAACCGTTCTTTAATGTATGCCGCCGGTAATGCACAGCTTCGCTACTTTGCACACACCTATGGCGATACATTGGTTCCTCAGATTCTTGCACACCGACATGAAGTGCTGGGAGGTATTATCCGTGTTCATAGCTTTAAAAAAGCCTTCGAAGAGGTGATGGATCGTTCATTTGGTGATTTTGAGGACGAGTGGAGACGGCATACCAATATTTATTATCACAGTCTGGCCGCGCAAATGGAACGCACCGATTCACTCGGTGTGGATGCAGAAAGCATTCCAGGCCTGTTTATCAGCGATGTACAGTATAGTCCGGATACTACCCGAATTGCTACAATTGCCTTACGCTCCAGGGAACAGCCTTATCAGCAGCTTGCCATTATCACCAACGACACCCTGCGTGAGCGGCACGTGATTGCAGATGGAAACTTTTTGCCTCCGCTAAGCTGGTGTCCGGATGGTGAGAAAATTGCTTATGCATCGATGCGCCGCGGAGATCACGGATCGCTGTTGTATGATATTTATGAGATTGATGTGAATTCAGGCCGGCGTACACGTCTTACACATTCCAGAAGAGCATCATATCCGCAATATGCTCCTGATGGGAAAGGTATATACTATGTTGTGAATGAACAGGGTACCGGCAATATCTTTTACCGGTATTTGGAAACCGGAGAAGAACGAAGAATCACTTCCTATCAGTCTGATGTACAGCTTGGCAGGATCGCAGTGCACCCTGAGGGTTCGTTTCTGGCTTTTGCCCGTTTTGAAAGAGACGGGGAAAGACATATCGTTGTTTTGGATCCAGATACGGAACAGGAGCGCATTCTGACCGACCCTGAACAGGATGACAGGTATCCTGTTTGGAATCACGACGGTACCTTGCTGGCCTATACAAGTCTGCGCGATTATGTTCCCAATGTCTTTGTGATCGATCCTTTTGACGAAAATGCAACTGAGGAACGGGTTACGGCACTTTTTGCAGGCGGAACTGCACTGCAATGGCTGCCACCTGACTCATTGCACTCAGCAGGTACCATGGTCCTTACCGGTTCCGATACAAAGAGAGACAATCACATTCACCGGATCGATGCCTCCAGGAGAGCAGGAGACTTGGAATTGTCCGTGAACCCATCCTATACCGCGTGGTTGAGCCATCAGCCTCCTAAAGTGATCCCTTCACAAATTGCCCCGGATGAAGGGCTCATCCAAAACAGACACCCCTACAGCTCCTTGCGCAATATCTCACATG
>SKSI01000125.1 GCA_007123065.1 Bacteroidales bacterium | reverse complement strand
TTATTAATCTTATAAATATCAATTGCTTTGAATCGGTTTATCATTTACATTTTCAGTTGTTTAATAATTACACTGCCCTTATTGGTACAATCAGATCCCGCATCTAAAAGTGCCACGGAATACCTCAATGAGAAAAACGAAGTATATTTTTCTTTTGAAAGACCACGTTCTGAAGTCCTGCAACAATTGCTTAACATTGTTTCTGTTTGTCATTTAGATGCGCATGAAGTAAAGGCCTATGCCAATGCTATAGAATATGAGCTTTTTCTTGAGTTTGATATCCCATATCAGGTTTTACGGCATCCCGGAGACGTTGATTTCAACCTCAATATGAAGACCTGGGAAGATTTAAAAACAAGGGACCTGACGGGAAGCTGGGACTTCTATCCGACCTATGAAGCATATGTCGCCCTGATGTACCAGTTTGAAGCCGATTATCCGGACCTGGTTGAGATCATCAATATCGGTCAGAGCGTTCTGGGTCGTGACCTGTTGTTTGCCCGCATTTCCCCGCAGCCGGATGAACCCAGACCGGTACCGCAGTTCATGTATACATCAACCATGCACGGAGATGAAACAGCAGGTTTTATTTTGTCCCTGCGCCTTATTCATTACCTCATCACCAACTATGATGAGGATGAAGCCATTACAGACCTGATGAACAGTGTCGAAATCTTTATTTGTCCCAATGAAAACCCTGATGGTACTTACCGTTACGACAATTCAACAGTATCCGGAGCAACACGATCGAACATCAATGGGATAGACCTGAACCGCAATTATCCCAACTTTGTGAACAATCCCTGGCAAGATGAACAGCCGGAGACGACAGTGATGCGGAATTTTACGGATACCCTGAACTTTATTATGTCGGCAAATATGCATGGCGGCATCGAATTGGTGAATTTTCCCTTTGACAGCTGGACTTCTTCGCAGAATACCCATGCAGATCATGATTGGTGGGAGTTTGTAATGCACGAATATGTTGATACAGTGCACGCGCACAGTACGGCGGGATATATGACAAGTATGGGAGGAGGCGTCACGCACGGTGGCGATTGGTATGTCATTTATGGAAGTCGTCAGGATTATTTTAACTACTACAAAAGCTGCCGTGAGTTTACCCTCGAATTAAGCAATCAAAAATTGCTCAATCCTGCTCTGCTTCCAGCCCATTGGAACTATAACTACAGGTCGATGTTGAATTATATCCGGCAATCAACCTATGGTGTTCACGGGCTGGTTTATGATAACGGTACAGGAGAACCGATATGGGCCGAGGTGGCCATTCCAGGTTATGATGCGTTCAATTCAGAAGTTTCCACCTCTATGCCTCTCGGTAATTATAACCGCCCATTGCTGGCCGGCAATTATACAATCAATTACAGTGCCCCCCAGTTTGCATCGGTTACCATTTCTGATATTGATGTGAATAATTATGAAACCACCCGGGTGAACATCGCTCTGGGAGAGGGGGTATCCAATCAGCTTGTTGAAGTCGCCATCAATAAAGAAGGTAGCGGATATCTGCATCCTTTTGAAGGGACACAGTATGTAAATGACGGAGCAAATCTTTTTCTTTATGCTGAGGCAGATGCGTCTTATTCTTTTGAAAAGTGGGTCATCAATGGCAATGAATTTTTTGAGGATGAACTTGTATATACACTTGATGGCGATGTTGATATATTGGCTGTGTTTTCAGAAACACCCCAAAATCCTGTGATTTCAGTAAGTCCGGAAGAGATCGCTTTTGGACAGGGTGTGCTGGGCGGAACATTTACCAAGAACTTGTACATTCAGAATCTGGGTCTGGAAGTGCTTGAAATATACGATTTGTACATAGAGGGTGACGATGTATTTATGACATCTGCACCTGTTGCCGGCAGCGCATCTGTTTTCTCCATTGATCCCGGCGAGCAGGAGGTGGTTCCTGTGTTCTTTATGCCTGTTGATGAAACAGAATACAGTGGCACATTGTATATTGAAAGCAATGATCCCGACCAGCAGATCGTTACCCTGCCTGTTAGTGGTACCGGGGTTTCAGAGGCGGCTATTATATCTCTTGTGCCCGATACGATCGATTTTGATGAAGTATTTTTACATAATACTGTTGAGCATTCTTTATCAATCAGTAATGTTGGAAACCTTGATCTTGTTGTGGAAGCGCCTGAACTGTCCGGTGACGAGGCATTTAGCTTTGACGACGAAGGAATTACATGGCCCTATACCCTGGAGCCCGATGATGAGATCAGCCTTATGATTGCTTTTTCTCCCGTTGATGTCGGTTCCTTCGAGGCGGTACTGTTATTTGAAAGCAATGCCGGCAATGACCCGGCAATGGAACTCTATATGAAAGGGATTGGTAAAAGTGATGTATCAATACCTGAAGTGGCTGATGTGGGCGTATCTGTAAAGTTATATCCGAACCCGATCAATGAGCAGTCGCGCCTGGTTCTTGAGCTGGATCAGCCTCAGGAAATAGAGGTTTCTGCATATGACATACAGGGACGTCATCTTCTTATGGTTCACTCAGGTATGCTTGAAGCCGGAAGGCATCAATTGAATATCTCAGGTGCCTGTCAAATGATGGATTCCGGTGTCTTCCTCTTTGTTATAAGAACAGAAGAAAGGTATGAGACGATAAGGGTGATTAAAATGTAACCCTTCTGTTATCCCTTAAGATTTTCCAACTGCTCTTTGAGTACGCGAATCTTTGCGAGCGCATCATCACGCTTCTTTTGCTCGTTGGCAACAACTTGCGTGGGTGCGTTGTTGACAAACTTTTCATTGGCTAGTTTCTTCTCTATGGACTTGAGGAACCCTTCCTGATATTTTAATTCTGTTTCCAGGGTCTTTAGTTCTTTTTCAATATCAATGTGCTGCGCCAGGGGAATGTGCAACTCTGTGGCCTGAACTATAATGGTATGACATCCTTCCGGTTTGTCTTGTGCGTAGTCAAGCTGACTGATGTTGCAAAGCTTTTGAACAATCCCGTCAAAAGTTGTGTCGGGAGCTTCATTGTTGTTTTTCTTTATAAACAATTTCAGCTCCTCTTTTGGAGAAATGTTCTTCTCTTGTCGCATGTTGCGGATTGCCATGATTACCTTGCGGGCAAACTCAAATTTCTTACTGAGTTCAGGGTCATATTCTTCAGAAACCGGCATAGCTGATATGGCAATGCTTTCACCATCATGTGCTGTTTTAATCTGCTGATAAATCTCTTCAGAGATGAAGGGCATAAACGGATGGAGCAGATGCATCAGTTTATTCAGGAAGCTGATGGTTGAATTGTATGTTGCCTGATCAATCGGTTTTCCATAGGCAGGCTTTACCATTTCCAGATACCATGAACAATAATCGTCCCAGATGAGTTTGTATACCGTCATCAGGGCATCTGCAATACGGAATTTTGAAAAATGATCTTCCAGGATTTCTATAGATTTGTTTAGGTTTGATTCGAACCATTTTATTGATGCAGCAGCTTCCTGGGGCTGGTCAATCTGATCAGATACTTCCCAGCTTTGGGTCAGGCGGAAGGCATTCCAGATTTTGTTGCAAAAGTTACGCCCCTGCTCACAAAGGTTTTCATCAAACAGAAGGTCATTTCCGGCAGGTGAACAGAGCAGCATCCCCACACGCACGCCATCGGCACCATACTGGTCGATCAGAGCCAGAGGGTCCGGTGAGTTACCGAGCGACTTGGACATCTTTCTACCTTGCTTGTCGCGGACAATGCCGTGGAGGTAAACATTTTTAAATGGGATCTCATTGCGGAACTCCAGGCCGGCCATAATCATACGCGCCACCCAGAAAAACAGGATCTCAGGTGCTGTAACGAGGTCGTTGGTTGGGTAGTAATACCTGATTTCCTTGTTGTCAGGTTCGTTGATGCCATCAAATACCGATATGGGCCATAGCCAGGAAGAGAACCAGGTGTCGAGCACATCTTCATCCTGCTTCAGGTCTTCATCTTTCAGACCGGGGTTGTATTTTTCGCGGGCCATGATCAGAGCCGCTTCACGGCTTTCGGCCACAACAAATTGTCCGTCCGGCAGATAGTAGGCAGGAATCCGTTGTCCCCACCAGAGCTGACGGCTGATACACCAATCGCGGACATTTTCCATCCAGTGCTTGTAAATATTCTTAAATTTCGGTGGGTGAAACCGGATGGTTTCGTCCATAACCACATCAAGGGCCGGTTTTGCCAGATCTTCCATCTTCAGGAACCACTGTAGCGAGAGCTTCGGCTCAATCACTTCATCCGTGCGTTCAGAATAGCCAATGCTGTTTGTGATCTCTTCAACTTTGATCAGGTGACCTTTCTCCTCCAGCTCCTTGCTGATCTTTTTCCTGACAACAAAGCGATCTTCGCCAATGTAAAGCTCAGCGGCTTCGCTGAGGGTGCCGTTGTTATTGAATATATCAATGGAAGGCAGATTATGTTTCAGTCCAAGATTGTAGTCGTTGATATCATGTGCAGGGGTTACCTTCAGTGCGCCGGTACCAAATTCCCTGTCAACGTAATCATCTATAATAAAAGGAACCGGACGATTGATAAGAGGCACCAATGCCTTTTTACCGATCAAATGTTTGTATCGGTCATCTTCAGGATGGATACAGATGGCCGTATCACCAAGGATGGTTTCCGGACGCGTAGTTGCGATCGTGATGTGCTCATCACTATCTTCAACAAAATAGCGGATGTAATAAAACCTGGACTGCACTTCCTTGTGTATTACCTCTTCATCGGAGAGCGCGGTGAGCGCTTTTGGATCCCAGTTAACCATTCGTACGCCGCGGTAAATCAGTCCTTTTTCGTAAAGATCAGTAAACACGCGGATCACAGATTTGCTGAGTGTGTCATCCATCGTGAAGCGGGTGCGGTCCCAGTCGCAGGATGCGCCAAGCTTCTT
>SKSI01000149.1 GCA_007123065.1 Bacteroidales bacterium | reverse complement strand
CTGCCACAATGCTCGAAAGCATGGCCCAGCAATGTGATTTGCACAACGCCTTCCGGAAAATCTTCATCAAGAGCAAATATATTTTCATTCACACTGCCTGCTTCCGGCGGCTGAATAATCCATTCATAAAATGCTGCATGCTCAGCAATCACATCGTCAAAATCAATAATAAACGCATCACCACTGCACACATCTTCAATTGCATCAGGGAAGTTTTGTATCAGCACATCCTGACAAACAAAAACGCTCTCTGCAGCAGAAAATGTCCACATCTCAGACGGTTGGCCGGCACCGCCTGTTCCGACAGCACTAACACGCCAATCATAACTTATTGCCGGTTGAATGGTGTTAAAATAATAGCTGTTTATATATGCTGTTTCTAAAAAATGCTGATTCAGGAAACCATCATCATAAAAAATTTCAAGAAGATAATGTTCTGCACCATCAACATTTGTCCAGCTGAGCACCGGTGCCTCATCCAGGCCTTCGGTTCCGTCTGCCGGGCTTACCAGCATCGGGGCATCCGGGACAAACGGTATTTCATCCACTACAATCACCTGAGCCGTGGCATACAGATTTTCCGAAGCAATGGCAAACACCTCATAGTTCCCGACTGCAGCCGGGGCTATATAATTTCCGTTTGAGTTGATCTGCCCCCCTGTTGCATCCCACGCGGGGGTAAATGGCAATGGATAACCAAACTGATCATAAGCTGCTGCCTGAAAAACAAATGACTCTCCGGGTAATAAATATACAACTTCAGGATCAACCGCTATGGCTGCCAGCATAGGCTGCTCCGGGCTCACCATTACATAACTGAAAGCGGTCATTCCCAAATGGTCATCTTCTGCCTGAATAATTATTTCACCTTCAAAATCGGGATCAGTAAACAACCAGCCATTTTGGTCCACGATACCCGCCGAGGCAGTCCAGAAAAACCCGGTTTCGACCGGTTTCCCGAACTGGTCAAATGCGTAAGCTGCCAACTGAATGCTGTCGCCCGGAGCAATGGCAGCCATTTCGGGGAAGATCTCCATGTGATGCAGCACTTGCTCATAAACAAAAACCAATACGCTGTCCATGCTTATTTGTCCGGTGTAGGCAGATTCCACGACTGCCCATACCATTTGTGCGTGTTGGAGTTCCTTTTCAGGATCATAATCCGGGACAGTAATCTCTGAATAGATCATCGTGCCCAAACTATCTTTAAGGGCTACGTGATGCACCAGTTTATTGCTGATCCAGCCAAGCTCGTCAGATACAGTAACGATCACACTGTCTGCATACAGCACAAAATTCTGCACATGCAGGCCAATGGAATCGGTAACACCATAATTTAAAAACAGGGTATCTGAAAGAAAGTCGCTGACCAATGATACCTGGTCATCCAAAATGTTCAAATTGTTTACATTCCCGTCAACATCTCCAGACTGCTGACCGGAAAAATAATTTGAAGTGGCATCTATTGGTGATTCAGGTGTAAGGTTTACGATACCATAGTCATTATTGATGAAGTTGTTGTTGGCAAGGGCGCGGACTGTAGCATTTTCAAACAGTACTGCCGCACCTGCGTTGCTTTCAAAATTGTTGTTGGTGATTTTGGTTTCTGAGTTCGAAGTCCGGATGCCGGTATTTTGACAATAACACCCCTGGAAGTCGTTGGCAGAAAATACATTTCCATGGGACAACGTTTGTCTTACGGCCGTACAAAGGTTTACAAATTGATTTCTGGCGATTTGGTTATTGTTGGCAAGCCTCAGAAACAAGCCCACATTGGGATCATCTTCTTCCGGTCCGTTATCCGGAACACTCTGGTTCATGATGATATTTTCTTTTAGTGTGACGCCGCTTGTCATGATCAGAGAAATGCCGGTTACGGCATTTTGAATGGTTGCCTTTTCAATGCTGCTGCGTTCACCCAAACTAAAGCCCCAGATGCCATCCGAATAATTGGTGATGTTTATATTCCTGACTACCGCCTCCCTGATACCGGTTAAACTTATCGCGTAGTTTTCATGATCTCCGGAGAAGGACGCTCGTGAAATATCCAGATTTTTCAGCAAGCTGTAATTCATGCGTTTGATATTTATGGCGGCATCGCATTCGAGAAACGTTGCATCCCTGATCCCCATGAACGTTCTGTTGCGTTGCCCTTCAGCAATAATGGCTGTTCCACACCCGTCAAATGTGGCATTCCGGATATCAAAAGAAAAGCCGTGGAGAGATACTGCATTTAGGCTAATGTCTTTAAACGTTGCGTCATCCAGCCAAAACTTCAAAGAACCGTGGTCCTTTCCTTTAATTTGCAGTGCAGTCTGACAGGTTTCAAAAGAAGTGCCCCCGCCAACAACCATTTCGCCAAATTCTCCGGATATGGCCAGGTCATTGTCATAGAACTCTGAACCATTCACATAAAGGCCTGCTTCATTTTCACTTACTGCAAAAATCCCTTTCTCGATATTGGAAAAGGTCATATCTAATAACACAATACTGTCACCTTCATTGAGGGCTTTGATGTATAATGCCGTGGTCTTTTTGTTCACGTGTACATGCACATCGATTTCCCGGATTACCTCATCTTCGGTGTCAAGTAGTTGAACATTTAGTGTTTTGATTTCATCATCATTTTTTTCATCAATGTCGATAGTCCACTCCACCGCAGCAATCCCACTCAGGCTTGAAATGGCCCACTCCTTGTCTATATGTCCGTCTGAAGGGTTAAAGAACACCGGTGCGATCAGCCTGTTATCGAGATTATCGCTTACCCTGAACTGCAGTGGAATGGTTACGGGTGGGATATAGCTGCTTTCAAGATCAGTAATCAAACCTAGCTTGTAGGGTGCCTTCCAAATATAGTAGCGCTGCAGCTCATAAGAATAGGGTCCGATTTCACCCAGCAGGCTTTCCAGAAAGGCGGGCTTCAGTCCGGCGCGCAGGTCAAGACCCAAATCTATGTTTGCATTCCACTTCAGATCCGATTCCCCATCCGAGTTTACCATGGCTGTGGCGTGAAAGTTCCCTTCAGCATATGGCACCACATCTACATAAGGTCCTGCAGCGCTGTAGAGGAACATCGATACCCTGGGAAACACCTCTAACCTGGTTTCTATGCTTGCCTCACCGGTGACCTCAAGGGGTGAGAATTCGGTTGTAAGTTCCCTTTCGGCAATTCTGTTAAAGGCGTTGGTTGGCGGAAGATATTCTCCTCCAAGCCTGACGGTTTGCTCCACATCAAAACCCCAGGTGGCAACAAGTTCCGCTTCTGCATCAAAATTAAAATTAGCCAGAACATCCAGTTCGAAGGCGATCCAAACCGGCACAGGACCCACCAGGAATTTGACCGTTGGAAATAAGACAGTCGAAACCATCTCTTTCTCCTCAACTTCATGGCTATATGACCATGAAGCAGTCAGTTTCAGGTCGGCATTTGCCCTGGCCTTGCCTTCAACGTAAAAAGCGATCCGCTCAAGCTCTCCATCTTTAATAATCTCCGTTTCATCATCACCAACATCTCTCCCTCTGAAGTCAAAAGCCATAACAATGTTAAGCTCTGCCGACAATGCACCATCTTCAATTTCAAAGCTCAGGTTGTTTGAAGCGTATAGTTCCGTCCCTGTTAAGCTTTCATAAAAATCAATGATGCTCCATGTGTAGTCATCATCACGGAATTTCTCAAAAAATCTGTTATCATTAACCAAATCAATTTTTTCTTCAACGATTCTGCGGTTTCCCTCCTGCCGGTGAAAGATCACCTCAACCGGACGGATATGACCCCTTTCATCCGTGAATGCCTTTGATAACTCTTCCGGGCTTAAACCTCTGAGGTCATCCATATTCGGTTGCATCAGTGCCGTATTCAGAATGAAAGATTTATTGAGAAACACGTCCTCCATATCTACCATCTCCGTTTGCAACAGCAGTTTTTGATCAACTTGATCAAAATCGGTGATCTTGCGCAGAAAATAGCCAATCGTGTCGTTGGCAAGCGTTGTAATTGTTTGTCCGGCAACAAAGGGTGGCACAGCTCCGGTAAAATCCAGCGTACCTTCGCCGGTAAAAGGATCAAAGCTGGTCAGCACCCAGTTCTCCTCATCAAAGGGAAGGTAGTTTGGACTATACTCCGGAAGGTCACCCTGGCCCATAACGAGATTCGCAAATGCCAGGATTGCTGCTGTGAAAAGGATTATCGGTTTTTTCATGACTCAGGGGTTTTTGTATTATCTTTTTTTGATTGGATTTGTCTTGTTTTGATATTTGGGATTTTTAAAGATTAATCATCATCAGGTTCTCTTGAGATGATAAAATGTCTGAAGCTGCTTTTCGCGGCCCCTTCCTGAAGAATAAAGATGGGCAGGTGAATGTTTTCAGGCATCACCACCGTTTCATCCTTAAAATCCGGATAACCGGTTATGGTAAGGCTTTTATCCAGCGTCACATTGCCCCTGTGAGGGAGCGGGCACAGGCTGATGGTGCGGCCATCGGATGTTTCCTCCACCGCCTCTTCCAGTGTGGAAAAGTACATCCCCTCATCGTTATGCAGGCGATGGATGGTGATCCCCTGAAGCCTCGCCACCCCTTCTATGTCACCATCTTCACATTCTACCGGTTCAGCATTCACACTACCCCCGGGAATGGTCCAGGCAAATGTTTTAAGTGTATCGGTGGCGTATGTTTCAATATCCAGATCATATTCATACAAGACATAAATTGTGAAACCGGACCCTTCCGCAATATATACCGGGGGCGACAGTGTTATTTGTATTTGTCCGTCATCAGCCGGATATTGCGTTACGATGGTTTCGTTGGCTATCACGGTGACCTGATCAATGTCGATGGCATCATCTCCGTTCCCGGAAGCATTGATCCGAAACCCACTTAGGATCCAGTCATCTTCAACGGCGGCAAAAATAGCTTGGCCGGCATTAACATACCCCTCATTGGCGAAGTTGACACAATGAAATGTTTCTTGTTTATAGCCGGATACCGACAGCGTTGCCGGACATTCTTCTTCTTCGTCCTCTTCCTCTTCCGGTT
>SKSI01000081.1 GCA_007123065.1 Bacteroidales bacterium | reverse complement strand
TTGCCAAAACTGCCATAATAGACATAGAGGATGTTGTCATCATATCCCACGGGAGCAACAATGAGCGGACCAAGGTAACGTTGTCTGCCCCGGAGATATTCCCGCTCGATTATGGAGAAATAGAAGTTCTCAGGGCTGTTCAGGTACCACTCCCAGTAACGGGAACGATCAAACGAGCTTAATAGGTTTACATGCCCGTCGCGGAGTTGATATAGCATCTCTGCACACAAATCAAAGAGTTCCACCGATGTCATATCCGCTGAAACCTGTGGGCTGAAATGATCATAAACGGCATCCCAGTCTATCCCTTTTTCTTCAAAAAACGAATAATGACGGTCTGTAAAAGTCCATACCTCTTCAAAAACCGTTACGGGATCCTTACCCGGGTCATCATCCATGAAAATCTTCTCACAAGCAACAAATAGAGTGACAATGCAACCTAAAAGCACCAAAGCCTGAAAATGTGATTTCATATCAAATCAATAAAAAACAAGTAAATCCAATTTTAATTCACCAAAAACAACAGTTCAAGTACCAGCTGATGGCTTGTATTGTAAAGACTGAGTCCGTGCCCACCAGTGATATGGGAATAATCCCAGACATAACCGATACGAAAGCGATTCGGATTATTCATGCGACCCAGCCGGTTGTTGTAATAAATTCCGGTGATCACGTGTCTGTAGTTCCCCGGATGCAACCACATCTCTACATTGTTTGTTAAAACCTCGCTTCCGGCCGAACCAACCTGGTAGGATGCACCATATTCCGGAATTCTCACGCCATAACCCAGAACACCAAAAGCCAATGAAAAATCGAAATTGAATTCCCGATCAAAAAGATAAAGAATATATGTAACATCAAATCGAGGCTGCAATGTGCCGATAAAATCAGCATAAAGAAAAGAGTTGCTCAAAACAGGGGCAAGCCGGACATTGGCAGAAGTCTCAACCTGGCCACCGACATGGTAATCGATAAAACTCCGAACATCTAATTTGCGCAAATGGGAATAGCGGATCCCAACAAACGGATTATTAACCGTTGTGCCTTCATGCCGGGGCTGTAAAATCTGAAATCCAATACCGGCAAAATTCAACTCCGATCTGTAACGGTCATCTTCAACATACCTGCTGAATGACAATACCACGCCGGGTCCGGTATAATGCAGGTTGGACATGCGCTGATCCAACAAACGGGCAAAAGAAAAACCCTGTCCGATTTTAAAGTATACATTATTCTGTGGCAAATCGGTGAGATGGGTTGGATGCAGATGTCCCTGATCCCTTTGTCTGTATAGCCTGAGTTCCGAAGCCTCGACTTCGTTTATGCCCGACAGGATCAGAAAGAGCAAAAAAAGATAGATTGCTTTCATTATTTTAACATGATCTATGAGTATCTTGCAAAGATAAAATTTTTCTCAACCATCAACCATCAACCATCAACCATCAACCATCAACCATCAACCATCAACCATCAACCATCTAAACAATTAAACAATTAAACACATAAACAATAAACATTCAGTCAAATCGGAAATGAATTTTTATTTTTGTAATTCTGAGGCATGAGAAATATGGAAAACAACCAGAAAAATAATATTTACGGCGCTACAATCAATGAATTGTTGCAGATAGTCAAGGATCTTTCCATGCCTTCCTTTTCCGCACAGCAAATTGCTCAATGGCTTTACAGACATCATGTCAGCTACATTGATGAAATGACCAATCTTTCCAAAGCGTCAAGAAATAAGCTAAATGAATCCTTTATCATTGATGTGAGTCCTTTTTCGGAAGTAACAACTTCTTCGGACGGTACCAAAAAATATCTTTTCCCCATCAAAGGAAAGGGCAACATTGAGTCTGCATACATTCCGGATGGTGACAGACACACACTTTGTGTTTCTTCTCAGGTTGGCTGCAGGATGGGCTGTGGTTTTTGCATGACCGGCCGGATGGGGTTTCACGGACAGCTCCGGGCAGGAGACATATTAAACCAGATCAGAAGCATCCCTGAGAGGGATAAACTCACGAACATTGTATACATGGGCATGGGTGAACCCTTCGACAATACGGATGAGGTATTCAATAGCCTAGAAGTGCTGACTTCAGAATGGGGATTTGGAAAGAGTCCGAAAAGAATAACGGTATCCACCATTGGTGTATTACCCGGGATGAAACGTTTCCTGGAAGAAAGCAGATGCAATCTGGCAGTCAGCCTTCATTCGCCCTTCGAAGAGGAGCGCAGGGCACTCATGCCGATGAACAAAGCGTATCCGCTAAAAGAAGTCCTGGATGTCATCAGAAGTTTTCCAAAAGAGAAACAGCGACGCATTTCATTTGAATACATTGTTTTCGGAGGGCTGAATCATTCAACATCACACGTTAAGGAGCTGGCACGAGTATTGCAGGGGATTGCCTGCAGGATCAACCTGATCCGTTTTCACAGCATCCCGGATGGCAACCTTAAGCCCCCGTCTGAAGCTGAATTGAATCAATTTAAGGCGTTACTGGAGGCCAAAGGGTTCATCGCCATCATAAGAAAGTCGCGCGGACAAGACATAAGTGCGGCCTGTGGCATGCTGGCCAATGAATCGGTTAAAAAATGACTTTATGGCAGTAATTGGAAACATCATAAAAACAACACTGGAGATCGCAGAGAAACTTCTACCGGATAAACCTGCTGTGGAAGCACAACACGATATTTTAAAACAACTTCTTGATCAGGCAAAAAACACAAAATTCGGAAAATACTACAATTTTGACGGGATATTAAATGAAAAAGATATCCGAAAAGCCTTTGCTGCTGCCATTCCTTACCATGACTACGATGCAATGAACAAAAAATGGTGGCGGGAACAACGTCTGGAGGGGCTGTCTGATCACACCTGGCCTGGCAGGGTCAACTATTATGCTCTCAGCGCCGGCACAACAGGTAAAAGCAGCAAACGCATTCCCATATCCGAAGAGATGCTTGAAGTAATCCGAAAAACAAGTATTTTTCAAATATTAAGTGCTGCTAACTTTGATTTCCCTGCTGATTTCTTTGAAAAGGAGATCATGATGCTCGGCAGTAGTGCAAAACTTAAAAAACAAAAAAAATGGATGGAGGGTGAAGTGAGTGGCATATCTGCATCCAATATTCCTTCCTGGTTTGAACGTTTCTATCGTCCGGGGAAAAGCATTGCTTCAATTACAGACTGGGACAAACGGGTGGAAGCAATCGCAAAAGAAGCAAAAAGCTGGGATGTTGGTGCCATGGCAGGCATCCCATCCTGGAATGAGTTGATGCTAAAACACATTATTGACTATCATAACGCAAAAAATATACACGAAATATGGCCAAACCTCAGGGCATTTGTTTCCGGCGGAGTGGCTTTTGAACCCTATCGCAAATCCTTTGATTCTCTTCTGGCGCATCCAATTACAATTATGGATACATACCTGGCATCTGAAGGGTTTCTTGCATACCAGGCACGTCCGAATAAAGAAATGGCCATGAAACTGGCAACCAACAATGGCATCTATTTCGAATTTGTTCCATTCATTGAAGATAATATTGACGAACTGGGAAGCGTCAAACAGGAAGCAAAGTCGATTTCCCTTGAAGACGTTCAGGAAAACACAGACTATGTGATCATTATAAGTACTGTTTCCGGTACATGGCGCTACCTGATCGGCGATACCATTCGGTTCACAGATAAAGACAAAACTGAAATTATCATTACCGGCCGGACCAAACACTTTCTGAATGTAGTTGGATCACAGCTTTCCGTGATCCAAATGAATAAGGCAATGAAAGCGATGGAACAACAATTCGGAATGTCAATCCCAGAGTTTACTGTATCTGCCATCAGAGAAAACAATGAATACCTGCACCACTGGTTTATAGGATCAGATCAGAATGCAGATCCCGGGATTTTTGCCAATGCGCTCGACCAACATTTGAAAGGGATGAACAAAGCCTATAAAATGGCCAGATCCAAAGCACTTAAGGATGTCCGCGTTAGCATCACCTCTCCTGCCACTTTTCACGCCTGGGTTGAACAACATAAGTCAAAGGGCGGCCAGATAAAGATACCGCGCGTTATGAAAGAATCAGATTTCCTGAACCTGAAAGCATTTGCTAACAAATAGCAACAGCTTTTATACCATTTAACCAATTTTTCTCACCAATAAGCATATTTTTTTGCATACTTATTTGTTTTTGTGTTGTAATAATATATTTTTGCGACATAGTTAAACTAAACACAATTAAACTATGCAAGATTCAATAAACAGAAGTGGTTTGTGGATAAAAAATAAAGGACGCATCCGTCTCGTCCCTTACAAGGATATCTCGCATATCCTGCACAACGATGGGATCACCGAAATACACAATGGCAGTGAAATGCTGAAACGGACTCTGGCTCCGCTCGGTGGACTGGAACGACAGGTACCGGGTCACATCTTCTTCAGAATACACAGGAATTACATCATAAACAGGTTGTATATCAGGCGTTGTGACACTGATAACCGCTTCGTTGTATTTCCGGATGGGGAGAAGTTCCCGGTTTCACGCCGCCGTAGGAAAGACTTTAAGAAATTTCTTGATCAAAAAATATGATTACCAGCTAACAATATAAAACACCCATGTCGATTTTCGATTGTCGATTTCCGGTTGTCGATTGCCAGTTAGGCTCGAAGCTGGAAGCTCGAAGGGTTCGCGCATAAAAACCATATCAATTAAACGACTAAACAACCAAACAGCTAAACCTTTATAAACAAATGAAAAATAACACTTTAACGAAAGAAAGCATCCCAAAAGAAACAGATATTGATTATGCATTTCTATTTCGGGGTTTCACCATTATGGTCTTAAAAAACGGATCAAACGAAGTTGTGGATTTTCCGCTATCACAGGTCGAGAGACTGTTAACAGATCAGCCATTTTTCAGGATTCACCGCTCCTATCTGGTAAACCTGCGCAGCATCAGAGAACTTACGATCAGAAAAAAGCAACTGCTGATTCAGATCCGTGGACATGAATTACCTGTATCACGAAGAAAGAAAAAACAACTGCTGGATATGCTTGGCATGGTTAACTAAGGTTTTATCAGCGCTATTTTAATCAGTCAGGACTATATTTTTTCCCTCTTATTTGCCTTATCGCAAATATTTACATATATTTAAAGTGGGAAAAAATGGTTGTTTGTGCCTTTTTTGGTATTTATAAGGTCTGCGACAACATATAATTCCCCCTGGTATACACTAAGTTAGTTAGTTAATGAATAAAACAGGAGGAGTTCAATTATGAATAAAAATCTATCCCCGCATCACCGGCACCTTTTGCCTGGAAAAATAATGCTTTTTACTGTCATATTGATAATGGCAGGAGCCTGTTCATCCAAACAGGATGTTCACAAAACTGATTCCCCTGCCCGGATGCATCTGGTGGATCATCCTGATGCACCCTACTTTGATATTGATGCACGGGCAGCTGTCGGTACAAGTTCTGCAATCATTGAACGTAATTTACTGCACGCTCTAACATCGCTCAGACTTATCGCTGCGGCCCCGGCAACAAGAAGTGGCATCTGGCCGGAAATCAGGCCTGCACTTCTGACATTAAGCAAAGTGATACCGGGTGCAGCACTCTACATACAACCGGATGGCAACTACTATAATGTTGATCAGGGCTTTACCGGACTAAACTTGTCAGACAGACCCTATTTTGCCCCGCTATTTAGCGGGGAAGAGATTCACGGATCACTGATATACAGTAGGTCAACAGGAAAAAAATCAGTTCTGTTAGCCGTGCCTGCCTTCGAAAACGGGGAAGTAACAGGAGCCGTTGCCCTGTCAATTTTCCTGGATGACTTTCAGCAATTGATATCTGAAGCACTGAATCTTGAGCCTGACTATCTTTGGTATGTTCTTGATGAAAAAGGCAGCACCGTATTACACCCTCGTGCCGATTTTGTCTTCCTTAATCCTGCCGACCAGGGAAGTCCGTCAATGGTACAGGCCGTAGAAGAGATCACTTCCGGGGATCGGGGATATACTTCCTATAAGTTTGCAGGAAGAAATACGCACATCCTGTATCAAAAAATACCTTTTAACAACTGGCGGATGGTTCTCGGAATGATCGGTGAAACCATCGATGAAGATTTTTTACCCGAAGCCTATGAAGTACTGAAAGAAATCAAGTCGGTGATCCATGTTAAACTAAATGCCATGGATAACGATCTCGATGAAATGGTGCATTCATTCAATGGGCGTATTCCCGCTGAACATATCGTCAGAAACAGTTTTTTAAGGTTCTACGATAACAATCCTTATGTAGTCAGTTGTGCGCTGATTGATACATATGGAACCATAGTTTTTGCCGAACCATCTGAATTCCACCCTTCTCAAGGCGAGAGCATCAGCAATCAGGAAAACTATTTCATAATGCAAAAAAACAGAGCGCCAATGCTGAGCAACTCCTTCCTTGCAGTAGAAGGCTTCGATGCGGTTAGCCTTCAGTATCCCATCATTGACTCCCGCGGAAATTTTCATGGATCTGTAAGCGTACTGATCAGACCGGATTTAATGGTGGAAGAACTGGTTACACCTATCATTGTTGGGACATTCTTTGAACCATGGCTGATGGAACCCGACGGAAGAATTCTCTTTGATAAATCATATGATGGAACCGGGAGAATGATCTACCTCGACTACCTCTATGAAGAGATGAAAACATTCAGGCAGCTGGGTGACAGCATCGCCAAAAACAAGTCAGGACAGGGAGACTACATCCATATTGAACCGGAAAGCAACGAAAGCGTTGTGAAAATGGCAATATGGGATACCATAGAATTGCATAATGCCCAGTGGCGTATCATAATCTCTTATCCACCTTATGACTAAACGCGCTAAAAGCTGTTTATCAGTCTGTGTTGATCTCAGTTGAAGAAATGAAAAGAATACCTGCATTTGTTTTTCTGCTGATACCTTTTATCTTTTTTTTCTCATCCTGCTATTTGTTGCCTGTATCGCAGATCGATACAACGGGAATGAGCAGGGTGCGCGCAGGTGCTCCCGGGCTGAGCCATCAGGAGTATGTCCGAAGACTATCAGCTGACGGTTGGCCCGTCGACTCGTTGAATACTGCTGCCGATGCTGACTATCTCGATGATGACGAAAAGAACCTGATCCTTGCTCATAACCTCGTAAGATATAACCCACAAAAATTTGCAGCGCTTTACGTAACGGAATACATTGCATACTTCCGCGGCAGAGAATTCCTCTATCCCGGGTTAAGAACCATCCTGATTACACGGGAAGGCGCAAGGCCTGCTGCTGAACTTTACCGGCTACTTAAAAGAACCGAGCCAATGCAACTCCTCCATCCTTCATACGGGCTTTCGCTGTCGTCTGAATTATATATCAATTATCTTATCGAGAATGAAGCCAGGGGGCATGAAGGTCTGGGTGGACCAGGCATTAGGGTCAGCCGGTTTGGTTCCTGGAAAACCATAATAGGAGAGAATATTTCCTATGGCAACTTTTCCGCCCATGATGCTTTGCTTTTCCTTTTAATTGATGATAAAGTGATGGACAGAAGCCATCGTAAAGTGATATTGAACCCGGCGTTCCGATATATAGGATTGGCAAAGGGCAGACATCCATCCTTCCCTGTTGGCAAAAGCTATGTGATCAATTATGCTGATTTTTTTACTGAACATCCTGAAAAATGATAACATTTCTGAATAATCATCTACTTTTGTTACAAACAAGATAACCTATGAAAAACATTGCAATGTATTCAAGAAAATCAATTATTGGTTCAATATTTATTGTTATATTGATGATGATGTCTGGTTGCAAAGGGGATCCCAAACCCCATGAAATCTGGAAAACATATCCCGTTTATTCAGGAAATGATCTCGGCGTGCATTATACCCCCGAAGAAACCCTTATCCGGATATGGTCTCCACCAGCCACAGAAGTATTATTCCATATGTATGACCAGGGGCATGAGGGCGAGCAGCTCAATAGCCTGCCAATGCAAAAGGACGTGGATGGAACCTGGGTTCTTCGGCTCGAAGGAGACTGGGAGAACGTCTACTATACATTTCAGGCATTGATCGATGATGTTTGGAGCAAAGAGGTACCCGACCCTCAGGCACGTGCTGTTGGCGTTAATGGAAACCGGGGTATGATCGTAGATTTTGAAAAAACCAATCCCGATGGCTGGAAAGAAGATATACGTCCACCCCTGCAAAGCCACGCTGATCTGGTAATATGGGAAATACATGTACGCGATTTCTCAATACATCCCAGCTCCGGAATCAAAAACCGGGGAAAATATCTCGCGTTTACGGAAACCGGAACAAAAAGCCCGGAAGGTCTTCCAACCGGTATTGATCACCTCAAAGAGCTCGGCATAACGCACGTACACCTGCTGCCAGTTTATGATTTCTACACGATCGACGAAACACGATTAGACGAACCACAATTCAACTGGGGATATGATCCCAAAAACTACAATGCGCCCCAGGGGTCATACGCTACCGATCCATTTGACGGACGCGTCCGCATCCGCGAGTTTAAAAAAATGGTACAGGCACTCCATCAAAATGGGATACGGGTAATTATGGATGTCGTTTATAACCACATGTATGATGCCGGAGGCTCACCCTTTGAACAACTTGCTCCCGGATATTTCTTCCGGATGAACCCAGACGGCACTTATTCCGATGGCGCTGCCTGCGGCAATGAAACAGCATCCGAGCGAGCCATGATGCGTCAATTCATGATAGAATCACTTAAATACTGGGCAGAGGAATACCGTATTGACGGTTTCCGCTTCGACCTGATGGGATTGCACGACATTGAAACAATGAATCTTATCCGGGAGGAAATGGACAAGATCAATCCGGACATCTTCTTATATGGCGAAGGATGGACTGCATCCGAAACCCCATTGCCACCCGAAAAACGTGCTGTTAAAGCCCATGCAGCACAACTCGACCGTATTGCCGTTTTCAGCGATGACATCCGCGATGGCATCAGAGGCCACTGGATGCATAATGAAGATCCGGGTTTTATGACAGGAAGAAAAGGATTAAAAGAAAGTATCAAATTTGGCGTAGTAGCCTCAACAAAACACCCGCAAATCAATTATGAAGAGGTTAATTACTCTGATGCCCCTTATGCCGACAACCCATTAAAAACCATTACTTATGTTACTTGTCACGACAATCCATGCCTCTGGGACAAAATCGTTTATACCTGTCCGGACTGCAGCAAGCAAGACAAGCTGGATATCCAGAAACTGGCCAATGCGATCGTCCTGACCTCACAAGGGGTTGCGTTCCTTCATGCCGGGGAAGAGATTGTGCGTACAAAGTTTGGTGAACACAATTCGTACAACCTCCCCGACTCCATCAACCAGCTCGTTTGGACAAACAAAGCTGATTATTATGATGTTTTTGAATTCTACCGCGATATGATCGCACTGCGCAAAAACCATCCTGCCTTCCGGATGCCAACCACTGAAATGATCCGGGAGCATCTTCGTTTCCTGCCAACAGGCAATGAGCTGCTTGTCGGCTTTCACATCAGTGATCATGCCAACGGAGATGTATGGGAAGACATTCTGGTATACTACAATGCAAGTCCCCAGGAAACGGAAATAACCCTCCCTGACGGTAAATGGCGCGTTGTGGCCACTAAGCATGAGGTCAATGAACTGGGTGTGAACACACCGGGCTATTCAGAAATACATGAAGCCATGACGAATGTACCGTCGAGGTCCATTATGATACTTGTAGATGCCGCAAGCATATGATGCAAATTCGTTAAAAAACCTTCACGTTCTTTTCGACTTTGCAGTTTGTCTTTATGTATTCTAAGACTTTGTGGTAATTTATCTTTTTCACCACGAAAGCACGATGAAAACGAATATTTTTCCTTTGTGGTTCCTTTGTGTCCTCTGTGACTTTTGTGGTTAATATTCAAGCAGATAAGCCGCAACTTCGTGTATCTTTTTTACCGAAGGAAGAATTGCGGCCTCAAGATTCTTGTGGAAACCCACGGGAGTAAAAGTACTTCCCACCCGTTTTACCGGTGCATCCAGGTATTCAAATCCAAATTCGGTGATCTGTGAAGCCAGCTCACCACCAAATCCGCCAAAAACTTTATCTTCATGCACAACCAGCACCTTACCCGTTTTTTTAAGCGATTGCAGGATGCTTTCAGTATCCAGGGGTATCAGTGAGCGGATATCTATAACCTCAATCTCTTTTCCTGTCTCTTTTGCAATTTGGTCTGCTGCCTGAAGGCTCAGATGAGTCGTATTGCCATAAGTAATGATGGTCAGATCCTTACCTTCCCGACGAACCCTTGCTTTTCCGAAAGGAACTTCAAAATCTTCAGGAACAAAGGTTTCCGCTTGTTTTGCATTGTATAATGCCTTTGGCTCAAGGAAAAGTGTTGGTCCTTTGGAACGCATTGCAGTTCGCAATAGTCCGGCAGCATCATCAGCGAAAGAAGGATACACAACGCGTATTCCGGGGAAAGTAGTCAGCGCGCCCTCAGTTGTCTGCGAGTGGTAAAGTCCGCCACCGATGTAACCCCCGGAAGCAAGACGAATGGTCACGTTCGGTGAAAATTTACCGTTACTGCGCCAGTAATCATGCGTCATTTCAACAAATTGCTCCATTGCCGGCCAGAAATAGTCCGCAAATTCAGCACCCTCGATCACAATCCGGATTTTTTCATCAAAACGACTCATACCGTTGGCTGTTCCCACAATGAAATCCTCGGCAATCGGCGCATTGAAAACCCGCTCGATACCAAACTCCTGTTGCATCCCTTTGGTAACATTGAAAATGCCACCTTTTTCTTTATATGCAACATCCTGCCCCCAGATAAATGTATCCTGATTGCGGCGAAACTCTGCCTTGAGCGTTTCATTTAAAGCGGTGATCAGCTTGATCTTTTCTCCTTCTTCCTGATGTGTGCCATCAGGGTATTTTTCAGCTTTATAAGGTTCGGGAATCACATAATCATGAATTGACTCCGGATCAGGATCAGGAGCTAACATTGCTTTTTTGTGTGCTTCCTTGATAATTTTGTTTGTATCCTTTTCAACAGCTTCAAAATCACTGTCCGTGTAAACGCCATTGGATTTTAAAAGCTTCCGGATCTTCAACATCGGATCGTGGGCCTTGACACAGTGTAATTCACGTTCATCACGATACAGATCTTGCCTGTCACTGTTCGAGTGGGAACCAATTCTTACAACACTGGCATGCACGATCACCGGTTCATTTTTTTCCATAGCGTGCTGACGCGCCTCATACATCGCATTCATTGAGGAAAGCACATCTTTACCATCACAGTGGATAATCCGCAAATTTTTAAACCCACTGAAATTATCAGCAGCTTTACGGTTGGCCGTCTGGTCTTTTTTGGGGACAGAAATACCATATCCATTATCCTGCAAAACAAAAACTACAGGTAACTTTTCGTTGCTGGCACCGTTTATAGCTTCATAAACATAGCCTTCTGAAACAGATGATTCACCTTGCGAGCTGATTGCCACACCTTTATGACCATATCTCTTCATTGCTCGGGCTACACCAACAGCATGCAGGGTATGGTTACCGGTTGAGGAACTAACATTATGTATGTTCCATTCAGGCTTGGCAAAATGGTTCGACATATGCCTTCCGCCACTTGCTATGTCTGTTGCTTTTGAAATACCGTTAAGAATGATCTCCTCAACAGTAATACCTGCAGATAGGGCAGTGAGCATATCACGATAATATGGAAAGAGATGATCTTTTTTCCTGTCGAAAACCTGACCGATGGCCAATTGAATGGCATCATGCCCGGCATATGGCGCATGATAAGACCATCCCAAAGCCTGTTTTAGATAATTTGGCGCCTTTTCGTCAAGTTTACGACCGAGCACCATAAGGCGATACCAATGCTTGAAAGTATCATGAGAGACATTATCCACTGTATATTTGGAAACTTTTATATCACTTTGCTGTTTTTTATCTTTTTTTGTTGCCATAGTAAAATCATTAATTTGTTAATAACGCATAAGGCAAACAACAAATCTGCCGTCATGTTCAATCCAGGCAGGGTTAATTGGTTAATTGGTTGATGAGATGATTTGTCAGGCAATACAGGTTGAAAACCGGTACTGGATCAGCTGTATCTTGTGAGATTTTTGATCGCTTTTGGGATCATCTCTATAATATCTCCGGCTGTCATCCCTTCATGTCCTTTATTGTTGGCTGCCAGATCGCCGGCACGGCCGTGAAGGTAGACCGCGAGAATACAGCTATGCAAAGGGGTGTAATTTTGAGCCATCCACCCAAGGATCATACCTGTGAGCACATCTCCGCTACCACCGGTTGCCATCCCCGGATTACCCGTTGAATTAAAAAAGCACCGTCCGTCCGGACACACAATTACCGTATGAGCACCTTTTAAAACAATATAAACCTGGAAACGATGGGATAGCTCAATGGCTTTATCCAGTCTGTCGTGATCATCTGTTGTTTTTCCTGCCAGCCGGTCAAACTCACCCGGATGGGGCGTAAAGATGGAGGCTTTGGGCAAAAACCCGCACCAGGTAAGATTTTCCGATAAGATATTCAGTGCATCGGCATCCAGCACCATTGGAACGCCGGTGTTTTGTATAAGAAGTTTCAGAGCCCTTGCTGTTTGTTCATGCGTGCCAAGTCCCGGACCCACGCCCACAGCATTGTATCCATTTGTGCTGTTCGCGCCTGATACGATGTGCGGATGTTCATCAGGAATGCACATTGCCTCAGGAATAGCAGTCTGCAATACCGGATATGCAGCACCCGGGATCTGGACGCTAAGCAATCCGGCACCACTACGGATCGCGGCCCTGGCAGCCAATACGGCAGCACCCGCTTTCCCATAACTGCCGGCCATCAGATACGCATGGCCAAAATGACCCTTGTGCGCAAATTTTTTGCGCGGCCTGTAAAGCGGACTGACATCAGAAGCCAGCAAATAGTGATATTTCGTTTCGGCACCATGAATGGCATCTGCATGCAAACCAATATCCAGGAGAAGCCACTTCCCGAAAAACATTTCATTGCCGGGAAACATAAACGCAAGTTTCGGGACCTGGAAGCTCAGCGTATAGTTTGCACGGAGGATTTTGTGTGGATCGTTAGTCCGGTTGTCTGAACAAAAAAGGCCGGTAGGAAGATCAATGGCAACAACGGTTGCATGGGTAGCATTGATGTGCTGAACAACCCGCAACAGCAACCCTTCCAGCGGACGCGTCAACCCACTTCCAAGCATTGCATCAATCACAAGATCCTCCCCTGAAACATCCGGCAGTTCAGCTCCTTCTGTAATTCTTTCAAAATGAATATTTTTGACTCCGTTCAGTCTTTTTTCATTGATGGCAAAATCCTCAGATGAACGATCGCTGTGAAGCACTTTGTAAACAATTACTTTTCGGCCGGTACCTGCAAGCATTCGGGCAATTGCAAGGCCGTCGCCTCCGTTATTACCCATACCGCAAAATATCCTGACCAATTGATTCTTTCTCATGTTTCGGCGGATCCAGTCAAAACATTTTTTTGCGGCACGCTCCATCAGGTCTATAGAATAAACCGGTTCATTTTCTATAGTATAGGCGTCAATTTCCCGGATTTGTGATGCATTTAAAATTTTCATTTTGATGCTGTTTTTGTGATGTTTGTCAAAAAATATGCTAACGGGGATATTTTTTCTATTTTCGCAAGAGTTTCCATAGCAAAGTTATGGATTTCCAGTGTTAAAAACCATGAATTCTGTTGCAGAATGGGAAGTCGGTTAAAAAAAGTTTTGCTGTCAACGGCATATTTGCCGCCTGTGGAGTATCTGACTGTATTATGTTGCTCTGAAAAGTGTTTTATTGAGTTGCACGAGACATATCAGCGGCAAAGCTGGCGCAACAGATGCCGGATTATTTCAGCAAACGGACCAATGAATCTGATCATACCCGTTAGCAGGCCGGCAGGAAACCATACCAAAACAAAGGATGTGCTGATCAGTCATCACGAAAACTGGCAAAAACAACACTGGCAAAGCATTCGCAGCGCATATAGCAATGCACCCTATTTCCTTTATTACAAAGACCTCCTTGAGCCTTTTTACAAAACCGGCCCGGATCAACACCTTTGGCAATTTAATCATGAACTTCTCGAATGCATCATTAAAGAAATTGATCTGCCGGTTAAGATAGAATTCACTACCGGGTTCATCAAAAATCCTGAAGACCGGATCGATTTACGCCACGTTTTAACACCCAAAACACACAGAAGAAAAGAAGCGGTTGTAAGCAGATGGGAAAGTTATTACCAGGTTTTTCAGGGGCGCCACGGGTTCATTCCCAACCTGAGCATTCTGGACCTGCTGTTCCATACCGGTCCGGATACACTTCCATACCTGAAGGAT
This sequence comes from Bacteroidales bacterium, assembly GCA_007123065.1. GTDB lineage: Bacteria > Bacteroidota > Bacteroidia > Bacteroidales > UBA7960 > PUPG01. The sequence continues at coordinate 27,387 of SKSI01000081.1, read as the reverse complement.
TCAGCCGAACAAATCACCTTTTTATCCAAGTGAAGGATAAGCTACCCGAACGTGATAGATATTCAATAGCATCCGTTTAAATATCTTTTTCACAGTAGTGATATCCTTGAAGGTGATATCCGCGTGGTCAAATTGTTTTTCCTGTACCTGTGTGTCTAAAATATTATCAACCAGCTGATTTATTGCTTTTTCATCAGGTTTTCCAAGACTTCTTGATGCAGCTTCCACGGAATCAGCCATCATCACTATTGCAGTTTCCTTACTAAAGGGCCTTGGTCCGGGATAGATAAAGTCAGATTTTTCTACTTCACTGTCCGGATTCTCTTTAACCTGCATTGTATAAAAATATCTGGCCGTAGTAGTACCGTGGTGGGTTCGGATAAAGTCTATGATATATTCGGGAAGGCGGTGTTTCCTGGCCATTTCGATACCGTCGATCACGTGATCGATGATGATGCGGGCACTTTCCTTGTAGGATATCTCCTCATGCGGATTATATCCAATGTTCTGATTCTCTGTAAAGTAAAGTGGGTTTTTCATTTTCCCGATATCGTGATACAGGGCACCTGTACGTGTAAGCAAACTGTTTCCTCCGATTGCAATGATCGCTTCTTCAGAGAGATTTGCAACCTGCAGGGAGTGCTGAAATGTCCCGGGAGCCTGCAACCCAAGGTTACGTAATAATGTATTATTTGTGTCAGCCAGTTCAAGCAATGAGAAGTCTGTAGGCATACCGAACATTCGTTCAAACAGAAAAATGAGCGGGTAGGCGAACAGGGTCAGGAAGGCCCCGCCGGCAAAATATAAAAAGTCAAGCCAGGCAAGATTTTCGAAAGATCCGGTATGCGCGAGGGATAAACCAAAATAAACGGCTGAATAAGTAAGGAAAATCAAAACCACCGTTACAAATAACTGAGATCGGCGCCGTAGGCTGGCCATACTTAAAATAGCAATGATGCCGGCCAGAAACTGCAGAAACACGAACTCAAAACTTCGCGGTATCAGGAATCCTATTAAAATAATGGTGATAATGTGAATATAGAGGGCAAGCCGGTTGTCAAAAAATGCCCGGATAATAATAGGTACAATACAAACCGGGATCAGATACAGATAGTCCACATTGTTGCGAATAATCAGGCTTGTAAAAAAGACCATCAACAGTACCGACATCAGGATCAGCAATATGCGGCGGTTATCTGAGAATACATCCTTTCTGAACACATACAGGAACAGCAACAAAACGAGCATGGAGATGCTTACAAGGATCACCTGACCGAAATAAAGCCAGGCCAGCATTGCTGAATCTCCGACCTGACGCTGGTATTCCGTTTTGAATGATTCGAGTATCTGGTAGGTCTGCGGACTGATAAGTTCTCCTTTCGATACGATCTTCTCTCCTTCCTGCACCATTCCCCTGCTCAGTGGAATTTCTGACAGCTCTGCCTCAAGGGTTCTTTCAGATAACTCCTCATTGTAAAAAACATTATGATTCAATGACCTCTCGAGCAAAGGTCTGAGCAATTCCGTATCAACCGTGTCTTCAAGCCTCTCCAATGCAGTAATCACGTAAAAAAAAGCTTGCTGGATGGTATAAAGCTCGCCAAGTGGTTTGCTTTGTGCCACATTGCCCTCAACGACGCGTATCCTGTAGGTTGAGGGTTTGTCACGAAAATCATCTTCCAGAAAGATGACCCCTCTGTCATACAGATGCAGCAGAATATTAACTCCTGCATCACGTGTCCGTTCTTTCAGAGCGCGCCGCCCACCGTTTGGATATTGTTCTGACCACTTTTGAACTAACGCTGCTTCAAAAGACTCAAGCATCTCATCTGCTACCTCGCGTCTGCGGCTAAAAAATGGCAAAAATGCATCTTTAACTGCCGAACGTTCTTCTTTAATCTGTTCGCTGCTTTTAAGAATGGCAAAACTGAAGGGGGCAATCAAGTCCTCGTAGAGCCAGGGCCTGGCCTGCTGATATTCGTAATCAAAACCGGGCTGCCTGGGGAATAACTGAACCAGCAAAAATATGCTTACCAATACCAGCAAACCCTTGCTGATGTTGGAAAAATTTTTTTGAAGCCAAACGATAATCTTGTTCATCTCGCTTATCTTTATAGGGAATACGAATTTACGCAATTTTTACCTGATAAACCGCAGGCGCAGTTCGGTTTTACAAAAAATCCCTACTTTTACAAAACAAGCAAACAGTAGCATTATGAATTTTGGAATTTGTCTGATCGCAGTTGCTCCGCTTCGTCGTGAGCCAAACCATCAAAGTGAAATGGTAAATCAAGTCCTTTTTGGTGAGTGTATGCAGATCATTGGCCATCAAAAAGACTGGTATCAGGTGGAAACGCTGGAAGACCAGTATCCCGGATGGATACATAAGGTACAGCTCACTATATTAACGGCTGAAGGGTTTGAAAAGATTGTGAAGGATAAACGGCATGTTAGCAAGGCTGCCTTTTCCGTGGCAACAGAAGAACGCACCGGTCAGCCAGCTGACCAAAATAAAAAGCAAAATCTGATAATTAGCGGGGGCAGCAGTATTTACGCCGGTGATGACGGATCAATGTGTGTTGCAGGGAAAAAGTTTTGTTTTTCTGATGAATTGATTTGTATGGAGATCAAAAACAGGGATGCAATTCCGGAATTTGCAAAAAGTTTTTTATCAATACCGTATATATGGGGTGGCCGCTCGGCTTATGGTTTTGACTGCTCAGGATTTGTGCAGCTTGTTTTTAAAATGGCCGGCTTCTTAATTCCACGTGATGCAGCTGCGCAGGCCAATGCAGGAGAACAGGTACATTTGCTGCAGGAGTCTGTTCCCGGTGATCTGGTGTTTTTTAATAACGAAGAGGAGATAATTACACACGTGGGTATTCTGCTTAACAACAAACTGGTGATCCATGCATATGGAAAGGTGCGCATTGACCATATTGACCATCAGGGTATCTATAACCGAGAGCAAAAAAAATACAGTCATCACCTCAGGTTGATTAAGAGGATTGCCTGAGGAAACTAAGGGCTGGTCTTATTCTCTATCCATTCTACAACCAAACCCATGTAGTAAACCTACCAAAATCCCCCCATTTTTGTATCTTTGACACTTCTAAAAATATTAAATCAATGGGACTGCCGGCACAGGTTTTTATTCTCGGGCTACTTACCGTCTTTTTTGTACTGATGGTGGTGGTGGCCAGCGGCAAAGCCATCATCTGGTTTGCAAACACCTTCCTTCACGAAATTCAGCCCAAGATTCCCGACCAGCCCGACGACCCGCCCCCCGAACACAAAAAAAAGATCGCGGCCATCACCGCTACCGTGCAGCACATCACAGGCGGACAAGCAAGGGGCATAAGCATCGAAAAACGCTAAACGGCAGGTTTTCATTTTTCCATACTCAAGTCCTTTTTAAAAGAATTTATCCACAAATTCACACAAATTATTTCACAAATTCACACAAATTATTTCACAAATTCACACAAATAAAAATACTGATAATCATTCAGATAAAGTATTTTTAAATTCATATAAAAATGCAAAAGATAAAACTCGCTTTAATGTACCGCGACATGTGGCAATCAGCAGGAAAATACATGCCACGTGTCGATCAGTTAACCGAAGTAGCACCGCACATTATTGAGATGGGATGCTTCGACCGCATCGAAACCAACGGCGGCGGCTTCGAACAGATCAACCTGCTTTTTGGTGAAAATCCGAATAAGGCCCTGCGCGCATGGACAAAACCGTTCAATGAAGCAGGTATTGGATGCCAGATGCTTGAACGGTCGCTGAACGGCATCCGCATGCAGCCCGTGCCCGCCGACGTGCGCCGGCTGATGCCCAAAGTAAAAAAAGCCCAGGGCACCAACGTGGTGCGTATCTTCTGCGGGATGAACGATTACCGCAACCTGATTGACTCTATCGAATACACCAAAGAGGCTGGACTGATCGCACAGGGCGCTCTCAGCATCACTTTTTCAGAACTTCATACTGTTGAATATTATGTGGATCTGGCCAATAAGATCATCGAAGGAGGTGCTGACGAGATCTGCCTGAAAGACATGGCCGGCATTGGCCGTCCGGCATGGCTGGGAAAAATAGTTAAAGAAATTAAAAAGCAGCATCCGGACATCCCGATCCAGTACCACAGCCATTCAGGACCAGGATTTGCCATGGCCTCCATTCTGGAAGTAGCCCGTGCCGGTGCTGAATACATAGATGTGAGCATGGAACCTCTATCGTGGGGAACAGGACACGTAGACGTACTCGCTGTTCAGGCCATGTTGAAAGATGCAGGTTTTGATGTACCCGAAGTGAATATGGATGCCTACATGAAGGTGCGCAGTATGCACCAGGGATTCATGGAAGACTTTCTCGGGTACTACATCAACCCAACCAACCGCCAGATGAACTCCCTGCTTATTTCCTCCGGTCTGCCAGGCGGGATGATGGGTTCGCTAATGGCTGATCTGGAAAACAACCTAAACGACCTCAACCGTTGGCTGGAAAAGAATGGAAAACCTTTGCTCAATCAGGACAAGCTGCTTATCAAACTTTTCGAAGAAGTGGAACAAATATGGCCGATGGTGGGCTATCCGCCACTCGTTACACCATTCAGCCAGTATGTTAAAAATCTGGCCGTGATCAATGTCACGCAAATGATCAAAGGAGGCGACCGCTGGGAGATCATCCCCGACAATGCCTGGGACATGCTGACCGGCAAGCTGGGAAAATTGCCCGGAAAACTGGATCCGGAACTCATAGAACTCGCAAAAAAAGAGGGCAAGGAGTTCTTTACCGGCAATCCGCAAGGACTTTACCCCGACAAACTGGAAGAATTTAAAAAGGAGATGGATGAGAATGGTTGGGATCATGGCAAAGATGATGAAGAACTTTTTGAACTGGCGATGCATCCCGAACAATACAGAAACTATAAATCGGGTGCTGCCAAGGAAGCCTTTGTTAAGGACATAAACAAAAGGAAACAAGAAGGCAGCGGACTTTACAAAAAAGCAAAAGCGGCAACTGCAGCATCCCAACCAACAGAAACGGCAAAACTTCCCCAAAGTCTGTTTGTTGACGTGGACGGTGAACAATTTAAAGTGACACTTTCTTATGATGAAGGAAATTTAAAAGGCGATTCCAAAAAACAACCTTCCGGACAGGAATCTAACAAGGAACAAAAGGGTACGGACAACGGTCAGGAGGTCATCGCGCCCCTTTCAGGAAACTTCTACCTCACCAAAGAGGCTTCAGAAAAACCCGTTAAGGAGGGGGATGTCGTGAAGGAAGGTGATGTGCTTGGCTACATCGAAGCGATGAAAACCTACAACACCCTCCGCAGCGAATACGGTGGCAGGATCGAAAAAATCATTCCGGCAAACGGTGCTGCCATCATTGAAGATGATGTACTCTTTGTGATCAGCTGAGACAACACGTCCGGAATCATTTCACAACAAAACAGGTTCGATGGATTCAATCAAAAAACTATACGACATTACCGCTTTCGGTGATTTATGGACCCAGCCCGGAATGCTGCTGATGCTGGTGATCGGTATTTTCCTGTTGTTTCTGGGCATCCGTAAGAAATATGAACCCCTCTTGCTGGTTCCAATCGGCTTTGGGGTAATTCTGGCCAATTTACCGGGTGCCGGAATGGGCATTGTACCGGAGGAGATGGTACGTTTTGAGGATGGGCGCTACATGACGCTGATCGAGATCGCGGGCGAATATGGCATCATGAATTACCTGTATTACATGCTTATTAAAACAGGTTTTCTGCCCCCCATCATCTTTCTGGGTGTCGGTGCCCTGACCGATTTCGGACCGATGCTGCGCAACCTGCGGTTGTCACTGTTTGGCGCTGCCGCCCAACTTGGCATTTTCACCGTTTTCTTTGCCGCCATTGCCGTCGGTTTCACCCCGCAGGAGGCGGGATCGCTTGGTATCATTGGTGGAGGTGACGGCCCAACGGCCATCTACATTTCGATCATCCTGGCACCACACATGCTCGGACCAATTGCCATAGCTGCCTATTCATACATGGCCCTGGTTCCGGTGATCATTCCCCCGATAGCCAGAATGCTGTGTACCAAAAAGGAGCTTTCCATCAACATGAAGAAAATGGATAAGCGCTACCCCCCGAAAACAACCATCAAGAACATCACCGCCGTGAAGATTGCTTTTCCAATCGTGCTTGGGATACTGGTTGCTTTCTTTGTTCCAACTGCAACCCCACTAATCGGAATGCTCATGTTTGGCAACCTGATTAAAGAGATTGGCGTAGCTACCGGAAGGCTATCGGAAGCTGCCAGCGGACCGATCATGAATACCGCAACCATTTTCCTCGGGCTGGCGGTTGGAGCCACCATGACAGCCACAACTTTTCTGGATATCCGTACCCTGGGAATTATCTTCGGCGGACTGATCGCATTTGCCATTTCAGTAGCCGGCGGAATTATGGCAGTAAAGGTCTATAACCTGTTTGCAGGGAAAAAGATCAACCCCCTGATTGGCGCCACAGGACTCAGTGCCGTACCCATGGCGTCAAGGGTAGCCAACGAGATTGCCATAAAGCACGACTCAGGCAACCACATCCTGCAGTATTGCATGGCCAGCAACATCTCGGGGGTTATCGGCTCAGCTGTCGCCGCAGGCGTGCTCATCGCCTTCCTGGCGTAGCAGGGGCGATTCTTTGTTCGTTGTTTTTTGTTCTTTGTTTTCTTTCTTTCTTTGCGATTTTTGCGCCTTTGCGGTAAATATTCTTTGTGTTCTTTGTGTCTCTGTGGTAAATTTTCTTTTTGCACCACTGCTCATCTGCTAATTTGCTATTTTAAAAGTACTCCCACGTATTTCCGCAATGCTCCAAAAAACGCAAAAAATCGCTGTATTTGATAACAAGTGAGGCAGTGTTGATACAGGGATGAAAACTTATGAAATCCGCTTGCTGCAGTTTCTCATCCAGAAACAGGTGCACGTGCTTTTCCTTGTCGTTGATTAATGCCAGCGGAGATACCGATCCGGCTGTAATGCCAAGGTACTTCATTAATCTTTTGGGTGATGCAAAAGTAAGCTTGCCCTGCCTGAGTCGTTGTTCGAGGTCTCGGATATTAAGGTCTTGCAGGTAATCCAGCACCACCAGGTAGTGACGATTGCCCTTGTGATTCCTGAAAAACAAGTTTTTGCAATGCTGTGCATCAAGGTCTTTCCAGTATTTCGCAGCCTCTTCAACAGTTGGTGCCGCCGGGTGCGGATAATAATCAAAGGCTATGCACAATTCATCAAGCAATTTGTATAATTTCGGATCACCACGCATGATGCAAAGATAAAAAATGGTTTTAAAAGATGGGAATTAAGATCTGGGAGCTGGAGCTGAAGATGAAAACAAAAAATCTTTACTAATTTTACCAATTGTAATTCACAAAAATATGAACCATGGCCAAAGTCAGGGATTTAAAAAAATATGTGATCATCTCAAGAATCATTGTAATATTGATCGTTCTTGGTGTCGTAGCACTTATCTTCAATAATATGAACAAAGACTGTTATCAACCGGGGGAACTACCCGACAGATTCAAACATGATCATCAGGTTAGTGATTTTAACAAAGAGGTGTTTGAACAACGGAGGGCGCGGATATTTAAATCAATCAACGCAGACTTCATCATTGTTTCTGCCGCAACACGTCCGGACTTCAGGTATTTGACCGGACTTAACGAATCAAGGGGCATTGCCGTTTTCAGGCCCAAGCAAGAAGAATCTTTTACTCTTTTTGTTACACCCAGAGAGATATACACAGTTATGTGGACGGGTGAGGTGTATGGCACGGAAGGAGCCATTGAAAAGTTCGGTGCGGATACTGCTTACCCGATCGAAAAGTTTGAAGAGATGTTACCAGGTTTAATCGGCAATAAAAGCCGAATTTACATACACGATGACGATGCATACACAAAAGACTTAATCAGACTTGCTGTTGCAGGAAGCGGCAGAAGGATCAACATCAGCAACATCGCTCCCATTCTGCACGAAAATCGTGTATTCAAAGATAAGTGGGAGATAGCGCAACTGAAGCAAGCAATAGAGGTTACCAATAAATCACATCATTACGTGATGGAAACCATAAGACCGGGGCTTACAGAACATGAAGTGCAGGCAGGTATCGAATATGTATTTCGCCGAAACGGTCTGGGCACAGGTTTTTCTTCCATTGTCGGAAGCGGTCCAAACACCTGCCTGTTGCACCATCGGCCTTCCGATAGGGTGATAGAGGATGGCGACCTTGTACTGATTGACATTGGTGCCGCAAGTCTTGGCGGTTATTCAGCGGATGTTACACGCACCTATCCGGCCAACGGAAAATTCACGCCCAGACAAATAGAGATATACGAACTGGTTCTGAAAGCATTTGATGAATCTCTGGCACTGATGAAGCCAGGCTATAACATGCTCGATTGCCACCACAAATCGATGGAGGTCATGGTAAGGGGCTTACACCAAATGGGACTGCTTCCGGATACCACATCGTGGTGGCAGAAACGTTTTTACATGCAACACCGGGTGAATCATTACATCGGCCTGCAAACAAACGATGTGGGTGATTATGGTTATGACCACAGCGTCAGAGACGACTACATCCTGAACAAAGAATTAACAGGTCGTAAACTGGAACCGGGTATGGTCATGACCCTTGAGCCGGGTCTCTATTTTATGGAAGGTTTGCTCAACGGAATCCATGATCTGTTCGGACACGTTGCCAGCGAAGCAGAACTCAACGCTTTCGTTGATGAGGTCAGGCCCATCTACAAACAATATGAAGGCATCGGCGTGCGCATAGAAGACGATATCCTCATCACTGAAGATGGCCATATAAACCTGTCCGGAAGCCTTCCGAGAACCGTTGCCGAAATTGAGGAAGCCATGCGGTAACGATTACCGATTGCCGATTGCCGATTGTCGATTATTTTTCATTTTTCATTTTTCATTTAATTGTTGATTATGGTATGATTAAAGTGCGGGGTGGTCTAACGGTTTTGTTTTTTTCTTTTCTTTTGATTTTGATGGCGGATGATTCAGCCATTAAGGAGAATTATCCTTATGCGGTTCTATCGGCAGATACGATTGACATGGGCACAGTTCATTCAGGAGAGCGTTTTACCGGTCAGATCACCATTGCCAATGAAGGCAAAACTGATCTGATCATTGCCAAAGTCAGAAGCTCCTGCGGACTGATGATCCCGAACTGGCCTACAGATCCCATCCGGCAAGGTGAAGAAACCACCATCCGTTTTCGATACAACACAAGTCGCATTGGGCCATTTACACGAAATATCATCATCCACACAAACGGGTACAAAAAAACGCTGGTGGTTTCCGTTTACGGAATAGTAATTCCTTAAGTTTAAGGCTGAGCGTAAGCGAAGTCCCGAAAGCGAAGCGATTCGGGATTGAGGGTTAAGCGTTGAGGGTTCAGGCAAAAACATCTTTGTGGACTTTGTGTCTTTGTGGTAGATTTTCTTTTTTCACCACAGAGTCAAAAAGGGCACGAAGATGATCATCAACAATCAGAAATCGAAAAGAAATCATTAATATCATTATTGTTAATGATGAAAAATATTGGCATCTTTGCAGCCGGCGCAGATCAATCCGATTACTAACACATAATTTCAAGAAATCATGCCACAAATATCAGAAAAAGGACGCCAGATGCCGGCGTCTCCCATACGCAAGTTGGTTCCCTATGCAGAAAAGGCTAAAAAAAGAGGCACCAAGGTTTACCACCTCAACATCGGCCAGCCCGACATCCCGACACCACAGTCGATGATCGATGCCATGCACAACCTGGACGTCAAGGTGATCGAATACAGTCACTCTGCCGGCATTCTCTCCTACCGCGAAAAGCTTTGCGAATATTACGCAAAACATGACATCCATGTGACCCCCGATGAAATGATTGTGGGAGCAGGAGCCTCAGAAGCTATTCTTTTTGCCGTACAAACTTGTCTGAATCCCGGTGATGAGATCATCATCCCTGAGCCCTTCTATGCCAACTACAATGGTTTCACCATCAGTGCCGGTGTGAAGGTAAAACCCATCATTTCGACAATTGATACAGGCTTTGCCCTCCCTCCAATTGAAGAGTTCGAAAAAGCGATCACACCAAAAACAAAAGCCATTATGGTGTGCAACCCCAACAACCCCACGGGCTACCTGTATTCAAAAGAGGAGCTTGAAGTGCTGCGTCAGATCGTTAAAAAGCACGATCTGTTCTTGTTTGCAGATGAGGTTTACAGGGAATTCTGCTATGATGGGTTAAAGCACCACTCTGTAATGAACCTGGAAGGTATTGAAGACAACGTGGTTTTATTTGACTCCGTGAGCAAGCGTTACAGTGCATGCGGCATCCGTATCGGTGTGATGATTTCCAGAAACAAAGAGGTGATGGCTACCGCGATGAAATTTGCACAAGCCCGCCTGAGTCCACCCTCGCTGGGACAATTTGCTGCCGAAGCAGCCGTAGACACCCCCGACAGCTATTTTGACGAGATTATTGGCGAATACCTGGCCCGCCGCAACACTGTAGTTGACGCTTTAACCAAAATGGAAGGCGTTATTTGTCCAACACCCAAAGGTGCCTTTTACGTAAACCCACATCTTCCTATCGATGATAGCGACAAATTCTGCCAATGGCTTCTGGAAGACTTCAATTATGAAAATCAAACTGTGATGATGGCCCCGGCTACCGGATTCTATGCTACCCCCGGCAAAGGAAAAAGCGAAGTACGCATCTCTTACGTACTGAACGTCGAAGACCTTAAAAAAGCCATGAAATGCCTCGAGGAAGCACTTAAAGTCTATCCGGGAAGGAAAGGTTAAGGTTAAGATTAAGGTTAAGGTTAAGATTAAGGTTAAGGTTAAGGTTAAGGTTAAGATTAAGGCTGTTTACCGTTTACCGTTTACCGTTTACCGTTAACCTTTCCCCTAAGGAATTCACCGGTAATGGATGCCTTGCATTGGACAAGCTCCTCCGGTGTGCCTTCAAAGATCAGTTCGCCACCATTTTCGCCACCATCGGGACCCAGGTCGATGATCCAGTCGGCACATTTGATCACGTCGGGGTTGTGTTCAATAACAACAAGGGTATGTCCATTGTCTATCAATGCATTAAACGCGATCAATAGCTTGTTGATGTCGTGAAAATGCAGGCCTGTTGTGGGTTCATCAAAGATAAACATGGTTTTTTCCGGGGTGATCCCCTTGGTTAGAAAAGAAGCCAGCTTGATCCGCTGTGCTTCGCCGCCACTCAGTGTGCTGCTTGGTTGTCCAAGACGAACATATCCCAATCCCACATCAGTTAGTGGCTGCAAGCGGGTTGCAATCCTTTTGCAGATCGCCCATCCCGATTCTGCATTTTTAAAGAAATCGATGGAATCATCAACGGTCATATCGAGCACATCCGTGATGGTTTTGCCATTGAAATTTATATCAAGAATCTCTTCTTTGAAACGCTTTCCTTTACAACTTTCGCATTCGAGTATGATATCTGCCATAAACTGCATCTCAATGCGGACGGTCCCCTCCCCTTCACATTCCGGACATCTTCCGCCATCAATATTAAAAGAAAAGAAGCCGGGTTTGTAGGCCCTGGTTTTTGCCAGCGGCTGAGCTGCAAAAAGTTGGCGGATGTCATCATAGGCTTTCAGGTAGGTTACCGGATTTGACCGGGAAGATTTCCCAATCGGGTTCTGGTCAATATATTCGACGTCTTTCAGGCTTTTGATATCGCCTTCAAGTCCATCAAAGCTGCCCGTGCGTTCGCCATAGCCACCATACTCCTTTTTCAGCGCAGGAAACAGGATATTTCTTACCAGGGTGCTTTTACCGGATCCACTTACGCCGCTGATGACTGTCATCACCTGCAGTGGGATTTTTACATCAAACCCTTTAAGATTGTGCTGCCGCACGCCACCCAGAGTGATGTATTCCTTCCATTTCCTTCTGGAATCCGGCAAAGGGATTTCCTTCTCCTTGTTCAGATAGGCTGCTGTCAGACTGTCATTCCTCAGGATAAGCTTATCAAAGCTACCCTGAAAAACGATTTCTCCACCCTGAGTGCCGGCCAGCGGACCAATGTCGATCACCTGATCGGCAGCGCGTATGATATCCTCGTCATGCTCCACAACAATCACGGTATTTCCGGTATCACGAAGTTTTTTCAGGATACCGATGAGCCGGTGTGTGTCGCGCTGATGCAAACCTATACTGGGTTCATCGAGAATATAAAGTGAACCGACAAGACTGCTTCCAAGAGAGGTAGCCAGATTGATCCGTTGCGATTCTCCTCCCGACAGCGTGTTGGAAAGCCTGTTAAGGGTAAGATATCCAAGTCCGACATCATTCAGATATTCCAGCCGGTTCCTGATCTCAATAAGCAACCTTTTTGAAACAGCAAGTTCCTCTTTTGAAAAACGGAGTTCGTCAAACAGCTGCTTCAGGTTGTGCAACGGCTTCAGCACCATCTCAGTGATGGAATGTCCGCCCACTTTTACATAGTTTGCATCCTTACGAAGCCGGGTACCTTTACATTCCGGACAGGTTTTTTTTCCCCGATACCGGGAGAGCATTACACGATATTGGATCTTATAGGTATTCTCCTCAACCATCTTAAAGAAATCGCTGAGACCGTGAAAATATTCATTTCCTGTCCATAGCAGTTCTTTTTGCTTTTCAGAAAGGTTTTTATAAGGTTTATGAATTGGAAAATCAAACTTATAGGCGTTAGAAACCAGTTGATTCTTCCACTCTCCCATTTTTTCACCCTTCCAGGGTGCTATAGCACCTTCAAAAACCGACAGGCGTTTGTTGGGAACCACAAGGTCAGGATCAATGCCGATCACACTGCCAAAGCCTTCACACGAGCGGCAGGCACCGTAAGGATTGTTAAAGGTAAACAGGTTTACGGATGGCTTTTCAAACACCATACCATCGCGTTCAAAACGATTGGAAAAAGTAACTTTTCTTTGTTCGCCTTCTATGGCATAATCCAGGATGCAGGCATCCTTCCCTTCATAAAAAGCAGTCTGCACGGAATCAGCGATACGGGCTATAAACTGTGTATCTTCAGGATCAACGGCAAAGCGGTCGATCACCACACCGATATCGGTGGCCTTTGGCAGGTCACCCGAAGCAAGAATTTCCTCTATTCGTCCAACTTTATCCTTGATAATGACTCTTGTAAAACCTTGTTGCAGTAAAACAGAAAGCTGTTCATCAACACTTCGGCCGTGGGTAAGAATGAGAGGAGCGATCAGCATCAACATTGTGCCACCTGGCAGGGCCAGGCAAAAATCCACAACATCAGTTACCGTATCTCTTTTTACTTCTTTACCGGAAACAGGTGAGTATGTTTTTCCAATCCGGGCAAAAAGCAGTTTCAGGTAGTCATACACTTCTGTTGTAGTTCCCACGGTAGATCTTGGATTCCTGCTATTAACCCGTTGCTCAATGGCGATGGCAGGTGAAATTCCTTTGATGTAATCCACTTCCGGTTTATGCATCCTGCCGAGGAATTGACGGGCGTATGCACTAAGGCTTTCAACATAGCGCCGCTGACCTTCAGCATAAAGCGTATCAAAAGCAAGAGAAGATTTCCCTGACCCGGACAATCCGGTGATCACCACAAAACGGTTGCGTTCAATGGCAACGTCCACAGATTTCAGGTTGTGTACACGCGCACCCTTGATCAACACGTAATTCCGGCTGTCCAGCAATTCTATCCCCATCATTGAATCAGAAAAGTATAATTTGCAAAATTACGATTATTTTTCGCACCGGTTTCCTTTATATCAGGTCAAAAAAAGATGTTTTGAAAGATTGTCTCATTATTTGTAACTTGCGCTGAAATTGCAAAAAATCTGTTTAAAAATAAAAATTCCGGAATTATGATCAAGGAAAAGTTGAGCGTCTTCATTCTTAAAGCAATCCGAAACAATTGGAATATTACCGCACTGGCAGATTACAAGGGCAAATCATTTACATATGGAGATGTTGCAGGTTACATTGCCCATCTACACACCCGTTTTGAGGCTTGCGGAATCAAGAAAGGAGATAAAATTGCTTTGCTGGGAAAGAATTCTGCCCATTGGGGCATCGCTTATCTTGCCGTGATCACCTATGGCGGAACGGTTGTACCCATTTTACCTGATTTCAAGGCCAATGATGTCCACCACATCATCAACCACTCCGAGGCGCGCCTGCTGCTGGCTGCCGACAACCTGTTCGACAACCTGGATCCAGAGAAAATCAATCGACTGCTGGGTACACTCTCCCTGAACGATTTTTCCGTTTTGCACGACGGCCCAGGACGGATCCTCGAGAAGCAAGCTGAAAAAATTGAAGACCTTTATCAAAAGAAATATCCGCTGGGCATTCAGCCAGACAGTTTAATGTTTCCTGAACTTTCTAACGACACACTGGGTGTGATCAGTTACACTTCAGGAACCACAGGGTTTACAAAAGGGGTTATGCTTCCACACAACAGCCTGGCTGCAAATATTGTTTATGCGAACGAAAACATGCCGCTCAATCCCGGCGACAAAATTGTATCATTTTTGCCCCTGGCACATGCATACGGATGTGCTTTTGAGTTCCTGTGGCCATTCACACTGGGTTGCCACGTCACTTTCCTGACCAAAACACCTTCCCCGCAGATCATCATCCAGGCATTCAAGGAGGTAAAACCACGGTTGGTACTGGCCGTGCCACTAATCATTGAAAAAATCTATAAAAAACAGATCATTCCTGCCCTTGACAAGCCGGCAATGAAGATTTTGCTGAAAACACCGGGATTGAAAAAGATTGTTCATAATAAAATTCGAAAAAAACTGGTAGATGTCTTTGGCGGAAACTTTCATGAGATCGTTATTGGAGGCGCGCCGCTGAACAAGGAGGTTGAACTGTTTTTGAAGAAGATCGGTTTCCCCTACTCCATCGGCTATGGAATGACGGAATGCGGACCGCTGATCAGTTACGCAAACTGGAAAAACACCAAACTGGAGTCGGCAGGAAAAGTTGTAGACTTCCTGGAAATGAAAATTGACAGTCCTGACCCGGAAAGAATTGCAGGTGAGATCCTGGTTAAGGGTGAAAACGTAATGACCGGTTATTTCAAAAATGAAGAAGCCACAAAAGATGCCCTTAACAGCGATGGATGGCTGCATACAGGTGATCTCGGACTTCTTGACAACGACGATTATGTCTTTATCAAAGGCCGTAGCAAAAGTATGATACTTGGTCCTTCCGGGCAAAATATCTATCCGGAAGAGATCGAAGCAATGCTTAACAATAAGCTTTACATTCAGGAAACACTGGTCAGGGAACGGAAAGGAGTGTTACAGGCACTCATTTATCCTGATTATGAAACCATTGACAAATCAAGCATCAGCGAGCAGATGTTTCAACAAACCCTGAAGAATTATAAAAAGGAAATTAACGAAAAACTTCCGGCATACATGAACATCGCAGATATTGATATCGTACCGGAGGAATTTGAAAAAACACCAAAGAAAAGCATCAAACGCTTTCTCTATACGATGGATAAATAGGTGTTTTTCAAAAAAAGTTTTGTCACGCTTAAAAAAAAAATTATATTTGTAGCAGTGAAAGTGCGAAAAACACCCCTTCGCCAAAGTATTCATCAAATAACAGGAGGACAACTTATCGATTAGACGTATACGCTAGTTTAACAACACATGGAGGCCAATCTTATGAATGACCGCGTAGCGACTAGCGATCAAGAGTTGATCCGTCTATTTATTTCTGGTGAACACAATGCCCTTGAAGCACTGATTAACAGGCATCAAAGAAAGCTTTTCTCATATATCCTTCTTATAGTGAAAGACAAGCATCTTGCTGAGGATGTATTTCAGGATACATTCATCAAGATCATCAATACACTCAGAGCAGGATCCTATAATGAGGAAGGGAAATTTCTCCCCTGGGCTATGCGTATTGCCCACAATCTCATTATTGACTTTTTCAGGAAGTCGAAACGGATGCCTTTCCGGGAGAACAGTGAGGAATATGATCTTTTTGAGACCCTTATGGTTTATGATGAAACCATTGAAGACAAACTGATCATTGCACAAATTCACGATGATGTCAAAAAGCTGATTGAACACTTGCCTGATGAGCAGAAGGAAGTGCTCAAAATGCGTCATTATGAGGATATGAGTTTCAAGGAGATTGCGCAAATTACAGATGTTAGTATCAACACGGCTTTGGGCAGGATGCGTTATGCATTAATCAACTTACGCAAACTGATTGAGGAAAAAAACATCATCCTGACCCGCTAATCAGATTAAACATATTTTACACATTAAGAAAGTGGTATTATGTCCTGCTTTCCGTTAATTTCCATTATTCCGGTGGCAAAATAGGACATTATCATTAACTTTGGACGGTAAATCATCCTGAAAACTATTTTCGCAATACCCGTGTTGTATGTTGAAACACGTAAATTATCCTCTGAAAGACTTACACACCTTCGGAACGGACGCATACGCAAAAGAATACGTTGAAGTGTCTTCCAGAGAGGCCCTGCCGGCACTTCTTTCAACTTATCAAGGAAAGCATTTGGTACTTGGCGGAGGCAGCAATATGCTCTTTCTGGGTGATTTTGACGGCATGGTGATCCGGATCGCTATCAAGGGGAAAAAGGTTATCGGCACAAAACCCGGGAAAATTTTGCTCGAAGTCGCAGCAGGAGAAGACTGGGATGATGTGGTGGCTTATTGTGTAGACCAAAACTGGGGAGGTTTGGAAAACCTTTCCCTCATCCCCGGGCAAACGGGCAGCAGTCCGATACAGAATATTGGTGCTTACGGCTCGGAACTTAAAGACCATTTCCATAGTCTGACGGCATTCGACAAGGAAAAGAAGACATTTAAAATTTTTGACAAGAAATCGTGCAACTTTGGATACCGCGACAGTTTCTTTAAGCAGGCAGGCAAAGACAGGTATGTGATTGCCTCTGTTACGCTGGCACTGGACACCAAACCTATTGCAAAAACCGGTTATGGAAGCCTCTCGGCGGAACTCACTTCAGCAGGAATTGATAACCCCGGCATCGGTGACGTCCGAAAAGCTGTTTGCAACATCCGTAGAAGCAAATTGCCCGATCCTGAGAAATTAGGCAATGCCGGAAGTTTTTTTAAAAATCCGGTTGTTTCCAAAAAAACATTCTCGGTTTTAAAAAAAGAATTTCCTGAAATCGTTGCATTTGACGATCCAAAGGGAAAGAAACTTGCTGCCGGTTGGCTGATCGATCGTGCGGGTTGGAAAGGCTACCGGCACGGTGATGCCGGAGTACACGCGCAACAGGCCCTGGTATTGGTCAACCATGGGAAAGCAAATGGTCTGGAAATCATTCAACTGGCAAACAAAATACAGAAATCTGTTTTTGAAAAATACGGGATCAGACTTGAGCCTGAAGTTAACATTATCTGACTTATGAATGATAAAGATACCATCATCAATAAATTTGAAAAAGCCGGAATAGTGACGGTCATCGTGGTTATGATTTTGAGAATCTGGCTTGGTCCGGCAACCAATACTTCGCTGCTGGTATTTACGACATTACTGTCTACTTACTACCTCTGGTTCAGCTTTTTTATCTTCAACAAACTTGCACCGATGCAAATGCTGAACAGAGTCATTGTACAAGGGCTGTATCCATATCAGGTTTATATTACGATTCTGATGGGAGTTGTGCTTTCGTTTGCGCTGATTGCCATTCTTGCCGGTTTTATGTTTTTTCCACTGATGCCTTTAATTATGTTCTGGGCTTTTTTGGCATTGACCGGCTTCACTGCTTATCTCGCTATATATCACATCATCAAAAAAAGAGAACTGCCCTTTCTCAGGAGATATTTCTACAGGGCAGCACTTTACATCGGCTTACTCGGGCTTTTACTTATCCCGCCGGTTGAAACACGACTGAAAATTCTGTACAGAGACCATCCCGATTTTATTGAAGCCTACATGGAATACCTTGAAAACCCCGAGGATAAAGAAGCACGTGAACGCCTTAGCGACGTAAGAAGCCGCTTTCGATAAAGTTGATGTACCGGTACACTCAAATTCAGAAATTGCAATACTGATTAAATCTCCAGATCCCTTCTGATCCTTTTTATGGACTCTTTTAATTCGTTACGCCTGTTTTCATAAGCATCAGCTTTATCCAGACCTATTTTGCAACTGAAATAAAATTTGATTTTTGGTTCCGTTCCGGATGGACGCATCGTAATGCGCGTCCCGTCCTCCAGGATAAACTGCAAAACATTTGATTTCGGTAAATCAACCGGATGGGTCTCATCAAGAAACAGATCATGATCGGTTCCTTTCTGATAATCGATAATCCGTGCAAGTGTTTTATTATCAATGGTTTTTGGCGGATTGTTACGAAAACGATCCATCATTTCACGAATTTCATTTGCACCTTTTTGTCCTTTTTTTGTAATGGAGATCAGGTCTTCTACATAAAGATTATATTGAACACAGATATCAACGAGCAAGTCCAGAAGCGTTTTGTTTTGTTCTTTTGCCCAGGCAGCGGCTTCTGCAACCATACAACAGCTGATCACGGCATCTTTATCCCTGACATAATCACCGACCGTAAAGCCATAACTTTCCTCTCCACCGCAAAGGAAGCGCTTTTTACCTTCAAACAATTGCATCTTTTCAGCAATGTATTTAAATCCTGTCAATACATCAAAGCATTCAACATCATAGTTGGCAGCTATTTCACTAAGCAGATCGGTTGTAACAATGGTTTTAACAATATATTCATCTCCGCGAAGCTTTCCAAGAGCTTTCCATTGCTCCAGCACATAATAGGTCAGCAGCACAGCACACTGATTCCCATTGATTAACTCGTAATCACCGTTTTGATTCTTAACAGCTACACCGAGCCTGTCACCATCCGGATCCGTGGCCATTACCAGGTCAGCATCTACCGCTGATGCTTTTGCCAAAGCCATGTCAAAGGCCGCTCTTTCTTCTGGGTTGGGTGATTCAACCGTAGAGAAGTTTCCGTCAACAACATCCTGTTCCGGCACATTGTAAACAGACCTGAACCCGTATGCTTTTAAGGTTTCCGGAACCAGACGTACTGTTGTGCCATGAATGGGTGTAAAAACAATACGCAGGTCATTATGCTTGCTGATCAGGTCAGGATTAAGCGACAGCGACTTCATTTTTTCTATGTAAATGGCATCGAAAGTTTCATCCAGAGTTGTAATCAATGAGGGATTTGCGCCAAAAAGGATTTGTTCTGGTTCGACCTTCCTGACCTCCTCAATTACATTTTTATCGTGAGGTGGAACAAGTTGACCACCATCATCCCAGTATACCTTGTATCCGTTATACTCCGGCGGATTATGAGAGGCAGTGATCACGATACCGGCCTGAGATTTAAGTTCACGCACCGCGAATGACAGCAATGGCGTAGGGCGCAATGCGTCAAAAAGATAGACGGCAATACCGTTTGCAGACAAGACATCAGCGGCAATATTCGTAAACAGCTCACTGTTGTTGCGGCAGTCGTGTGCAATGACGACTTTAGGCCTGTCAATATCCGGAAAAGACTTCAGGATATAGTTTGCCAGTCCCTGGGTAGCCATACCCACAGTGTATTTATTCATCCGGTTGGTGCCAATACCCATAATTCCGCGCAAGCCACCTGTGCCAAACTCCAGATCGCGGTAAAAGGCATCAGCCAAAGCCTCAGGATCACCTTCCAGAAGTTTCTTAACGGCATCGTTCGTTTCTTCATCAAAGGCTTCACCCAGCCAGGCTTTTGCCCTCTTTAGAATCTCAGTATCATGTCCCATTATTGGTATTTGGATTAGTGGTTTATTGGTTTATTGATTTATTGCGCCATTACCTTGCTGAAGCCGTTTCTTTTACCAAGGTCCAATGCACAACACCTTTATCAATCTCAACTTTAAGTGCCAAACGCATTCCTTCCGGCTTCCGGTTTAAAGCTTCCGGTTTTATCTGAATATAAAATATGGATCGAATATACAAAAAAAGGGGTTGAAAATCAACCCCTTTTGTGCCCGGAAAAGGACTCGAACCTTCACGTCGTTACCGACACTAGTCCCTGAAACTAGCGCGTCTACCAATTTCGCCATCCGGGCAGTACTTTTAAGAACATTTCATCAATAAATGTGTTTAGCTATGATAAAAACACGTATCAGCTTGATGATCGTTGTGCCCAGAACAAGACTCGAACTTGCACGGCCTTGCGGCCACTACCCCCTCAAAGTAGCGTGTCTACCAATTTCACCATCTGGGCAGAATAGCGGTGCAAAACTACAAAAAATCTTTTTCAATTCAACAAAAAAAACAACCTTTGTAAAATCAAAACAAACCAAGTTACATTATGAATAAAAATCAAACAGATGACCCTACCGTTTCAACACCTGTTATTGAAATGCTGACGGTAGCCAACGAATATTGTCTGTTTTTTGAAAAAGCAGCATCTTATAAGCTGGAAGATATTTTGAACTATTTTCATAAAATGGCTCCATTATTGTATTTAAAAGGGGCAATGCTACCGGAATTACCATTGAACAGCGACGCACACAATGAACGCTATATAACCGAGGAGGATTGGGAGACAGTGTTTAAAGACCTGCGAGATAAATTTGGCAATCTGGACACCTACTATATACATGACCACAATTTTGATTCTACAGAAGCCAGTCTGTCAGACAACATGGCAGATATTTACCAGGACATGAAGGATTTCATCATGCTGTATCAGAAAAATATTCAGATTGCACGTCAAAACGCCATCGCAAACATTACCTCATTGTACAAATGGCGCTGGGGGCCTGCTGCAATCCAGGCACTATCAGCAGTACATCAGATACTTTTTAAGGAAGACATCAGTCCGGATATATTAAAGGATGAAAGCTGGGAGCTGTAAGTTGAGTGAAAAATGAAAAGTGAAAAATTAAAATAAAGGGGAAAAATGAAAAAAATAATTCGCCAATACATTTTGCTGAATCTAATCTTGCTCCTGCTTACAATGTCAGCCCATGCAGAAAAAGGTCATCATATTGGCATTAATATCAATAATTATGATGGGACAGAAATCTATCTAGCCTATCATTTTGGCAACAGGCAATACCTCGCTGACACGGCTTATGTTGATAATGCCAACAGCTTTGTTTTTACCGGTGAAGAGCCGCTTGTTCCCGGTATGTACCTGGTAGTTCTCGATGATGACAAAAATTTTGAGATCATTATTGACAGCAATCAAATATTTGAAGTCGAGGCGGATGCGGATGATCTGGTCGGAACTGCATCATTCCGGAATGCCCGCGACAACGAACTGTTTTACGATTACATACACTTCCTTGGAGAAATGGGCAGAAAACGCAATGCCCTGGAAAGGGAATTGAATCAGTCTGCAACATCTGCTCAAAGACAGTCAGCAATTCAACAGGAACTTGCCGCGATGGACAAAGAAGTGCTGAACAAGCAGAACGAGATCATTGAAGCAGATCCGGAAGCCTTGTTATCACGAATCATCCTGGCTCAGCGTGATCCGGAAATGCCAGATCCGCCATTATTATCTGACGGCACTATGGACAGGGAAAAGATGTATCAGATCTATAAATCCCGTTTTTTTGACAATATTGATTTTTTGGATGACAGAATTTTACAAACTCCTGTGTATCATGCACGTTTAAGGATTTATTTTAACAATGTGCTCATTCAACATCCAGACAGTATCATAAAAGAGGCAGACCGGGTATTGAATAAAGCAAAAGCGAATAAGGAGATGTTCAAATACACATTGTGGTTTATCACCAATAATGCAGAGTCTTCACAATACCTGGGGATGGATAAGGTTTTTGTACATCTGGCAGAGAATTATTATATGACAAGTGACGTTGACTGGGTTGAGGAGGAAAGACTAAAACGAATCATTGACCGGGCAATGGATATGAAGCCCCTTTTGATTGGTAATGTGGCACCTGATTTTGAAATTAACGATCCGGAGGGTAAACCTATCCGCCTCCATGCCATTGATGCTGAATACCTCGTACTCTACTTCTGGGATGCAGAGTGTGCCTTTTGCAAGCAAGCCACTGCATCATTAAAACAATCTTATGACCAGCTATCGGAAAAGGGTGTTCGTGTTTTTGCAATAAACATTGAAAATGATAAGCAAAAATGGCTGGACGGCATTACCACCTATCAATACGACTGGATTCACGGGAACGACATATACGGGAAATCAGACTTCCTGGATGTTTACAAGATTTATGCCATCCCACAGATATTCGTCCTTGACCGTGACAAAAAAATAATTGCCAAAGACATTGGTTCTGAACACCTTGCGAGATTTATGCAGGATTACATTCTTCAACAGGCGGATTAGAGGCAAATGGTTTTGCTTATTGCTGCTGGTGTTCGTTGCGTAAAAGGTCGTTGATGGTTTTAACCGGGTTAAAGGTGATTGCCGGCACTTCAACGAAAATCGTATTCCAGCCTGCCATCGCGCCATTCCATAGTCCGGGAAGTTCCAGTGCTTTCAACGCCTTACCATCCTTGGATTTATGACTTATGAAACCGGTTTCCGGGTCAACAAACTCCTGAAGATCAAAAAACTCCCCGTTATGGTTTTTTATGCAACAAACAATGTCCACGGGGTTGAAATGCGTGGCCTGTTCCACCAGTTTTTTTTGTTCAGGATCATCCAGGTTGATTTGTGACATTTCCACAATTTGCAATGACCTGCTCCCTTTTGCATCTCTTATCCAGAAAGGACCGCCGCCCGGCTCCCCCTCATTTTTAACCATGCCGCACACCCGAATGGGCCGGTTCAGGGCATTATAAAGCACAGGGGTGCCATCAGCTAAATTCTCAGGAAACAGGGAAATGTCAATATTTAGCTGGTCACCGGCAAAGGTCAAAGCCTCTTTATACTCCAAAAGGGTAAGCACGCCATCATCAATCCGTCTCAACCACTTGTGGGCCTCCTCCATCCTGTCAATCAGCAATCCGCCCAGTGCTTTTTTCCATTTTATTGTTTCCTGCTTGAGGTGATCCGGTACAACATTATCGATATTTTTGATAAAAATAATATCTGCATCAAGATCCTGGAGATTGCGGATCAGCGCACCGTGTCCGCCGGGCCTGAACAGCAGACTACCGTCTCTTTCCCTGAATGGCAGGTTATCGAGCCCCACGGCAATGGTATCCGTTGATGATTTTTGCACAGACCAGGCAACCTCATATTTTACTGAGTATCTGTTTTCATATTTTTCACGGACTTGATTCAGCAAGTGTTCAAACTTTCCGGTATGTTCCGGAGACAGAGAAAAGTGGACCCTGACTGCTTCTGATGCATCAACTGTATGGAAAGCACCCTCCACCAGATGCTCTTCCATAGCTGTCCGTGTATAACCATCGTACTGGTGAAAAGCAATCAGTGCTTTAGGTAGCGAAGCATAATCCAACCCTGCATCAAAAAGCAGATAATCAAGAATCGGTAAATAATTTTTTGACTCCAGAAGGTGGTCCGCATCCAGGTCATCCTTATCCATCACCAGTCTAAGATTATCCCAGAAAGCAAGTTTCTCGATATTCTCAAAAAACCTCGCGGCCTCCCTGTTGTCTTGCAACAATTCATCCGCACCTACTCCCGCCTTCAGAAGATCCAGCCAGACAAACACATCCTTAAACATGCGGGTGGCAGCTCCGCTGGCGGGAACAAACTTCAGCATGGAATATTCACTCCCTGAACGATCAAACAATGTCACCATTTTCCTGGTTGCCGCATCATCGGGAACAAGGATGCCATCCAGCGCAGTTGCCGGCTTGTCAAGCCGCAATGGTAAAAAACCATTTTTAAAGCGATTGATCTGTTCCAGGAGGAGTTCACGGCTTATCCCTTTTTCTTCCAGTTGTCTGATATCTTTTTCGTTCAGCATGGTTAATTGGTTTAATTCATAACAAAAATACACGATTTTTTATTTTTTGTACCTTAGCCATCAAAAGTATTGAACAGAATCTATGCGCCACAACAAATATAACGGCAATCTTGATGCTGCTCAACGGCAGGTAAAAGGAATTTTAGAAAGCTTGCAATTTGCCCGTTTGCTTGAGGATGCACCTAACGTCATCATGATCCTCAACACGGAGCGACAGGTTATTTACCTCAACCGGAATCCGGTTGATGCCAATGAAGCCGTCGGCAATGCAGCAAAAGGGCATCTTCCTGGCACATGCCTTGGATGCATCAATGCAGAAAAGGGTGAACTTGGCTGTGGTTCATCAGAATTTTGCAAGGTTTGCGGCTTCAATATTGCCATTTCCGCCAGTCAGCGGGGAGAAAATGGATCCAGTGAGTGCAATATTGCACTAAAAAATGGCGCATCCCTTACATTGAGCGTCACAACAAAACCATTCATTCATAAAGGAAGGCATTATATTTTTTGTGCGCTGGAAGACATCAGTGAAAAGAAAAGGCGGCAAATGCTGGAGAACATTTTCCTTCATGACATCTTAAACACAGCCTCGGTATTGCAGGGAATCAGCGAAACATTCGAGATGATTCCTCCTGAAAAAGTCAGAACAATGCTTGGGGAAGTCTCCACCAATATAGCCGATGAGATACAGTCATACAAACTTTTAAGCAACGCCGAAACACATACATTGGAAACAAACTTTTCGGAGGTGTCGCTTAAAACGATCCTAAACGATGTGGTAAAGGCATTGCGCAGCATTCAACGATTTGCGAAAAGGGATATCCATATTGACTGTGACGAAAACAGCAGCATCACAACGGAACGCACGTTGCTGCGCCAGGTTCTTATCAATTTATTGAAAAATGCGCTGGAGGCGGGTAATGGCATAGACGGTGTAAGCATTGCAGGCAAGATCGATCAACACGATAACCGTGCTGTTTTTTTAGTACACAACCCGGAATTTATCCCCGAAAAAGACCAGCTAAAGCTGTTTCAGAAATCGTTTTCAACAAAATCACGCGGACGCGGATGGGGCACATATAGTATTAAGATCCTCACAGAGAAATACCTGCACGGAAAAGTAAGCTTTGAGTCCGGAAAAGAAAAAGGAACAACCTTCAGAATATCTATACCCCCATTAACAAATTAATGGAAAATACCGACAATCATTGCTTCAGAGTGGCATCATCTTCAGGCTTTCTAAAAGTCTTTAGCTCAAGGTTGGTTCCATCAAAAACAGCATAGGAAAAATACTTGACCCAGTCGCCGGTATTGATATAACGCACACCCGGAGCGATATCCAGATCCAGGGGAAGGTGCCGGTGTCCGAAGAGGAAATAATCAACCTGATCTTTCTGCAATACTTGCCGGCAATAGTGATACAAGCTTTCATTTTCCTTCCCATTGTATACTTCAGGATTGCTGTTGTTGGCAACTCGGCTTCTTTTGGAAAAGAATCTGGCCATTCCGATACCAAAGCCGGGATGCAGGAATGAAAAGAGCTTCTGGCAAAACCGGCATCTGAAAAATGCTTTTAAAAGTTTATATCCACGATCGCCCGGACCCAATCCATCACCATGGCCAACATAGAAAGTTTTACCCATTATGATGGTCTTAAAAGGTTCTCGATGCATTGTGACACCAATTTCCTTTTCAAAGTAATCAAATACCCACATGTCGTGGTTACCTATAAAGTAATGAATTTCAATCCCTTGATCAGCCAGTGAAGCAAGTTTACCCAGTAAACGCACAAATCCTTTGGGCACAACACTTCGATATTCAAACCAAAAATCGAAAATATCTCCGAGTAAAAATATGGCTTTCGCGTCCCTGCCGGCATCATCGAGCCAGGAAACCAATAAGTCTTCCCGCTGTCTGCTTTTATCCGCATCCGGAACACCCAAATGGCTATCGGAAACAAAATATATTTTTTTATGATCCGGCATCGCTTTCTGTCAAACAAAAATGTCAGGCAAACCTATTGATTATTTCGTCAATAAGCAAAAGTAAAATAAAATAGTGGAAAGCGCGTCAAGATTCTTGTTATTACGAACAATCAAAATAAATCAGCATATTTATACAAATTGTGTTATATTTATGGTCCCGAAAAAAACATATTTCGGGGTATAATAACTTCATTCACAACACATAAAAAACAGCAAAGGGAATAATCATGAAAAACCTGCTACAAGTTTTAGAACAAACAGACAAAAAATCGATCACACCTGCCAGGACGCACGAATTATTGACAAAAACAGACTTTACAAAAATTGAATATGAATCTTACCTGGAAGGTCATTCTACTGAGGCGTATGCCAAAATAAGCATTTCTGATCAACCTTTTCAGGTTTTTTTATCGATATGGCCACCACAATTTCTTTTACCGATCCACCAGCATAAAAATTTCTGGGGTTATGTTATTCCTTTAAAAGGGCTTGTAAGTGAAACAATTTACGGTTATGCAGCCCGGAAAAGGAAGGTATATCTTCATCCTACGAAGACCTTCAAGCCTGGTGAGATCATCTATGAGCCATATAACGTGATCCATAAACTTCAAAACACTTCTCCCCTTGAACCCACAATAGCCCTTCATATCTATTACCCGCCATTTTATGATTATAATGGCACGTTGCTTTTTGATGCACAAAACAGGAAACTCGCCGTGTTAAATGAAAAAGCGACCCGGCTGGCCTGGGACCTCCCTTCAGACCATTATAGCCGTATTGAAGAGAATGCTTATGATGTTGAAAAGCTCTGGTAGTTTAGGGCAGGTTATCAAAGCGAGCTTTTAGAAACTCCCTTAATTCAGGAATTGTTATCCCTTTTTGAAGGATTGTACCTTCCGGACAAACCAAAACGGCGTAAGGAATTCCCTGGATATTGTATAGGCTTACAACTGGAGAATTCCAGAATCGCAGATCACTTACCTGAACCCAGTCTATCTTATCCTCGTTTATCCCCTGTATCCATTGATCGCGGGTGCGGTCCAGAGAAATACCGTAAATTTCAAACCCATAATCGCGATATTGTTCATATATCTCGAGCAGTTGCGGATTCGCTTCGCGGCAAGGCGTGCACCAGGCAGCCCAGAAATCGATAAGCACATAGTTTCCACGCAAAGAAGACAGGGCAGTCATTGATCCCGAGGTGTCCGGCAAAACAATTTCGGGTGCAATGCTTCCTTTATCAAGGTTGCCACCAAAATGATTCCGACGGTCAAGGTCTCTGTGATGTCTTCCTACCCTGCGATTTAAATCCATTACGTGCTTATTGGTCGGATATACTTCAGAGAGAGATTTGCTGAGTGATTCAAAATACTCAAAATGATCCTGCTCAT
>SKSI01000009.1 GCA_007123065.1 Bacteroidales bacterium | reverse complement strand
TAAATTGTCCAATACATTTTTATAATCCAGATAGGCATCAATAATGGGTTGCAGGTCTTTGTATTCCTTGTTCAGGTCAATGTAACGCTTCATATCATCGATCACATCAGGGTCAGCGATCAGTTGACCGACATCCTCGTAGCGTTGCTTAATGGCCTGTAATTTTTCCAATAACATATAAAAACAGTTTTAGCCTGCAAAAGTACAAAAAAAGATGCTATGCATGATCATGCATATTCATACCTTCCTTTCTCGTCTATAATGCTTAACTTCTTCTTTTCCGATGCTTCAACATGGCCTATGATCTGCGCATCCAGATTGAATTCACGACAAATATCAATGATTTCAACGGCTGCTTGTCTTTCCACGTACAATTCCATTCTGTGTCCCATGTTAAAAACCTGATACATCTCACGGCGGGAAACACCGGATTGTGCCTGGATTATCTGAAAAAGTGCCGGCATTGGAAAAAAATTGTCTTTAACCACATGCAGATCATCAATAAAGTGCAATATCTTAGTCTGACCACCACCACTGCAATGAATTATCCCATTTAGATATGCTTTATGGGTGGCAAATATTTTTCGTATGACGGGTGCATAGGTTCTGGTTGGACTAAGCACCATTTTGCCAGCATCCAATGGGATTCCATCAATTTTGTCGGTCAGAGACAAATTGCCATTATAAATGACATCCCTGTCCAGGTCATTGTCATAACTCTCCGGGTATTTATTTGCATAGTTTGAATGGAACACATCGTGTCTTGCTGATGTCAATCCATTGCTTCCCATCCCGCTGTTGTATTGATTTTCGTAGCAGGTTTGACCGGAGGATGCCAGTCCAACGATCACATCTCCGGGCTGTACTTTATCGTTGGTGATAATTTCAGACCTTCTCACCCTTGCTGTAACTGTAGAGTCAACGATAACGGTTTGCACGAGGTCACCGACATCGGCGGTTTCCCCTCCGGTAAGTACCATATTAATGCCCAGATCTCGCATTTTCTGCAGAAATGACTCCGTTCCATTAATGATTGCTGCGACTACTTCACCGGGAATCCGCTTTTTATTTCTGCCTATGGTGGAAGAAACAAGCATATTGTCATCCACACCGGCACAAAGCATATCATCAAGGTTCATCACAACAGCATCCTGCGCGATGCCTTCCCAAACCGAGAGATCACCGGTTTCTTTCCAATACATATATGCCAGTGAAGATTTGGTACCGGCACCATCAGCATGCATAATGTTGCAATAATCAGGATCGCCGCCCAGCAAATCTGGTATAACCTTGCAAAAGGCATTGGGGTAAAGGCCTTTATCCAGTTTACTGATGGCCTGATGAACGTCTTCCTTTGCGGAGGACACCCCGCGCTTTTGATATTTCATGACATGATAATTTGATTCAGATAAACCTGCCGCTAAAATTTACCGCGGTCTGCCTTCACTTTCATCAGGCGGCCTTCTGTCAGGGAGTTCAGGTGGTTGTTCAACCGGCACATCTTCTCCCTCCGGCGGCTCATAGTCTTCACCGATCACCCTGAATTCTGTGCGACGATTCATCTGGTGAGCCACTTCCTGATGTGCTTCATCCTGCAGGCTGTTAATAAATTCTTCAGAGAGCACTGTACCTTCTTCAAAAACGAAGCCATCCCTTTCAATGGTTTGTTCGATCACCCTTGGATTTCGTTTACCATAACCGCGTGCCTCGAGTCTTTCCCTGTCGATACCCTGATCAATCAGGTAATCCACAACCGCCTGGGCCCTGCGCTGAGACAAGGTATCGTTGTAAACTTCAGTGCCCCGGCTATCGGTATGGGAAGCAAGCTCGATGATAATTGTTGGGTTATCGTACATTGTTTGAACCAGTCCGTTCAGTGAATCTTTAAACTGCGGACGCAGCACCCAGCTGTCAAAGTCGTAAAGGATCTCCGGCAGTTCAATGGCCGTTTCGGGAATAGGCGCTATGGCGAGATCGACCACAAACTCCTGACTTCTGTCAAATCCAATCGTTGATTGCTGTGCACGGCTGGAGAAGTAACCGCTTTTATTGACAAGAATCTCATAACGCGTATTCTCCCTAAGCATGGCAGGGCCAAACATATACTTCCCTTCCCGGTCAGTTTCCACCTGTCGCAACGTACCATCGGCACCAACAAGTTGAACTGTGGCATCGGGTACTATATATTTTGTGCTGTCATCAAATACGACACCCGATATCATAAATTCAACAGGTGGCAAATGGAAGGAATAGATATCATAAATAGCACCACGCCCCCTGTTTGATGAGAAAAAGCCACTTTCTTTGCCAGGTTCGAAAACAATACCAAAATCATCAGCAGAACTATTTATTGGAGGTCTGAGATTTTCCGGTTCCGACCATCCGTCAGGAGTAAATTCGGATCTGAAAATATCCAGTCCTCCCAGTCCGGGATGACCATCGGAAGCAAAATAGAGGGTGCCGTCTTCGCGCACATAGGGAAACATCTCTGTTCCGGGTGTATTAATAGGCGGACCAACGTTAACGGGGTCACCAAAAGGTTCTCCCGGGCTACTTCTTGTAACCATCCAGATGTCCATCGGGCCCATACTTCCTTCCATATCGGAAGCAAAATACAGGGTCATTTCATCGGGACTGATGGCCGGATGTCCGACAGTTACAAGGCTGTCGTCGGTAAGTTTAATTTCCTGCGGATTGATCCAGTTGGCACCTTCTCTGGTAGCTCTAAAGATGCGGCATCCCATGTCCTCATCTGCACCACGCACACACCGGGTAAAGTATATATCGGTGGCAGTGGCATTCACGGCCGGTGCACCTTCATTGTACTCCGTATTGATCGGACCGTCGTCAAGCAAAGCCGGCCTGCTCCAGTTTCCTGCCCGGTCTCTGTAGCTTACAAAAAAAGAGGTGTGCTTATGACCTGTCCAGGGATCGTTGTCGCGACCAACTGCATCATCTCGGGAAGAAGAGAAAATCAAAGTATTGGCACGTAAGTCTGAAAAGGCCGGTGTGTAATCGTCGTTTCGGGAGTTAAACAAACGAACCGCCTCCACCTCATAAGGTTCAGGGTTTTCCTGTAATTCTTCCAGCAGCTCTATGGATGCTATTCCCCGAAGAGCCCTCCAGTCATCAGGATGGTCATTCAAAAACAGCTGATAGTTTTCAAGTGCTTCTTCATATTTCCCGTTCTTCATCATCGCATCAGCCATATAAAGACGGGCAACCTGATCGGGATAGTTGGAACGAATAGCCCTGTTGAACCAGGCTTCAGCAGCCCGGTGATTGTTTGTGTATTTGTGGCACATGGCTATCTGAAAAACCAAACGTGCAGCTTCTTCCCTGTCGCGCCTGCGTACTCGGTTGTAGGCACGCTGATACAAATCAATGGCTTCACTGTACTGCTTAAGTTCAAAAGCTTTGTCTGCTCTTACAACACGCCTGTTCTGTGCATACAAATCCCCTGGCAGTAAACACAGAATGGCTACAAATAAAAGACAAAAGACCTTTAGTCTATTTCCCATAAATCAACAATTTGCAAGGGTCATCAATTTGAATCCCGGCTGGTCTTTCAAAAGAACGGACAGGGATTGAAATAATTGCAGAAACCTGTATGATCATTTATTTTTCCTCGTTTTTCAAATCCGGATATGGAAGATCTTCGTCATTCTCATCAGGGATTGAATGCTTCTTTGTTTTGTTGACGGGTTGCCCTGCACCATCCGTTTGATTATTTTCCTGAGTTATCTCCTTGATTTCGGACTCCATCGTTTTGGCCTCCCGTTCAATATCTGAAGAGTAACGGTGGATCTCCGTGTTGATCTCTCGCTGTACCTTTCTGACTTCACCCATACCTCTTCCAACCATCCGGGCAATCTCAGGAATTTTTGAAGGACCAAAGAGCAGCAATACCACCAACAGAAGGATCAGCAATTCTCCTCCACTGATGCCAAAAATAAAAACAAAAGGCACGTCCATAACATTTGGTTTCTACAGCAAAAATAATGGTTTATTTGTTTTGAAAAGCAGGAAAGCAGGAAAAACCTGACAAGGTTTTTATATATTCACATATCAAAATTTGACGATTACAAAACTTATGTATGTTTTTTCTTAATTTCGCACATTATTCTTTTTAATTTTTTTTGATGAAACGACTGTTTTTATTTCTCTTCATTTTAGTTAATGGATTCTTTTCCTATGCTCAGGAAAAGTATCAGGATGGCTTCCTGCCTCAACACCTCACAGAAGAAGAGAAAGAGCGTCTCCATGAAATTTACGAAGACCGCTCTGCCACTGACCCGCCTGCTTTTCTACCCAGAAGCATCGCGGAGTTTGAGCCTATGAGCGGCGCGCTGATACGCTATCCTTTGGGTATACCTTATTCGCTTGTAGCTTTAATGTCAGAAGAGGTTGAAGTGGTTACAATCGTTTCCAGTCAGAGCGAAAAGAACCAGGCGATCAGCAACTACCAAAGCAACGGTGTCAATATGAACAACACATCGTTTATCATTGCGCCCACCAACTCCATTTGGACAAGAGATTACGGTCCCTGGTATATTTTTGATGGAAACAACGAGTTTGGGATCATTGATTTCACCTACGACAGGCCCCGACCACTAGACAACGCAATACCCGGAATTTTTGCCAATGAGAACAACATCAACTATTACCATATGGGCCTGGTGCATACCGGGGGCGATTACATGTCGACGGGAATGGGCATCGGTGCTTCGACCAATGCGGTCTATTCTGTTAATTCAAGCCTGACGCCTGCACAGGTAGACAGCATCATGGAGCTTTATCTGGGTATAGAAGCGTATCATGTGGTTCCAAACATTCACGGGGGGCTTAGCCATATCGACACCTGGGCAAAATTTCTTGCACCCGATAAGATCATGATCCGGGAAGTGAATCCAAGTCATCAATATTATGACCTTGCTGAACAAGCGGTTGCCTATTTTGAATCTCAGACCTCCTCTTATGGAACCCCTTTTAAAGTTTACAGGGTTTACACGCCCAACAATGAACCTTATACCAATGCTCTGATTCTTAATGACAGGGTTTATGTTCCAACAACCGGAAGCCCCAATGATGATGATGC
>SKSI01000163.1 GCA_007123065.1 Bacteroidales bacterium | reverse complement strand
CCTTTTTCATGTTCGGATCGTCGTATGCATCGCGGTATGAAACGGGGGCTTTTTCCCTGAAATGTACTTTAAACATCG
This sequence comes from Bacteroidales bacterium, assembly GCA_007123065.1. Taxonomy (GTDB): domain Bacteria; phylum Bacteroidota; class Bacteroidia; order Bacteroidales; family UBA7960; genus PUPG01. The sequence continues at coordinate 5,041 of SKSI01000163.1, read as the reverse complement.
ATCCTCTGCCGGTGATACACATGGGGATATCAGCAATTTTTCCCGCTTCCTTAACCTGTCCGATGGCAATCTTTGTTTTTTGGTTCAACTTTTCAACCGTTTCACGATCAAACATTTCCATTGCTACCTTACCGGCTGTCAGTGAAATGGCGTTGGCAGAAAATGTTCCAGACAGTGGGAACCGGAATCCCGGGTCACCGGGATCCAGGATATTCATCACTTCTGAACTTCCTGCAAATGCACCAATGGGGAATCCACCGCCGATGATCTTTCCCAGCGAGGTGAGATCCGGTTTAACAGGATAGTCGGCTTGCGCGCCTTCATAATTTATGCGGAAGCAGATCACTTCATCATAGCATAGCAATGCATCGTTTGCGCGGGTCCAGTCGTAAATGGCTTGAATGAACTCCCGGGAAGCCGGTGCATTGCCAATCCTGTGCGGAACAGGATCGATAAGCACGCAGGCCAGATCATGCTTATGTTTGTTGAGGATGTTGATGCTTCGTTCTACATCATTAAATGGAATGATAACCACTTGATCCAGAACAGCCTGTGGTGTTCCTTTGGCGTGCAGAACGCTGTTGGGTTCGTTGATGTCGCCCCAGGTGGCCGGTGAAGCACTTTGGCTTACCTCAGCAAAATCATAGCTTCCGTGATATCCACCTTCTGCTTTTGCAATTTTTGGTTTTCCTGTGTAGGCTCTTGCTGCCTTGATCATTGCCATAACCGCTTCGGTCCCGGAGTTTACGAAACGGAGCTTTTCAAAGCTTGGAACACGGTCACACAGCAAGCGGGCATAATCAATTTCTACTTCTGTACCAATTGTATAAGCTGTCCCTTTATGCAATTGGCGGGTAACTGCATCGATGATGGCGGGATGCGCGTGACCGTGGATGAGGGATGCAATGTTGTTGGCAAAGTCAACCCTTTCTACACCATCGATATCGGTAACATAGCAACCGGATGCCCTGGCAACATAATGGGGGTGAGGCTGGCGGTAAAGTACATTGCGGCTTACGCCTCCCGGCAGGTATTTTTTTGCCTCATTGTATAATCCCTGTTCGGTTTTCTGACCAATAGTCAGATCTTTATCCTGGATAGACATAGTTGAAAATCAGATTAGAAGAATTAAAAACTTAATATTGGTTAAGATGAGCGTCTGTTTTCCTTTGCAGTGCTTCGAAATCAACTCCGGGAGCCATCTCCTTAACGAACAAACCCTTATCGGTGACATCAATGATTGCGAGATCGGTATAGATTCGATCAACTACTTTTGTTCCTGTAAGTGGATAGGAACACTCTTTTACAATTTTGGGTGTGCCATCTTTTGTTGTGTGTTTGGTAATGATGATCACGTGCTTTACGCCCTGAACGAGGTCCATGGCTCCTCCAACAGCAGGAATTGCCTTTGGTTCGCCGGTTGACCAGTTTGCCAGGTCGCCGTTTTCAGAGATCTGAAATGCGCCGAGTACGCAAATGTCGATGTGTCCACCACGGATCATCGCAAAACTGTCGGCGTGATGAAAAAAGGCTGCACCCTTATTTGCTGTTACTGGTTTTTTACCGGCATTGATCATTTCATCGTCTTCCTGACCTTCAGCAGGAGAGGGGCCGATCCCGAGCAAGCCGTTCTCTGTATGGAATACCACCTCCCGGTTTGCGGGGATATAATTGGCTACCAGCTCAGGCATTCCAATGCCAAGATTTACATAAGATCCGTCAGGAATGTCGTGTGCAATGTTTTGTGCCATCTCTTCACGATTCCATCCTTTTTTTGTGGCTACCTCCATGGATACCTCCTCTCTTCTTTGATTAATTGGTTTTCACTTAAAGGGTTTGCAATCTCAATCACTTTATTGACAAAAATACCCGGGGTGACAACCGTTTCGGGATCAATCATCCCCAGGTCAACAACCTCTTTGGCTTGCACGATGGCTGCTTTTGCCGCCATGCACATGATCGGACCAAAGTTACGTGCAGTTTTGTTGTACAACAGGTTGCCGTGTCTGTCAGCTGTTCTGCACTTTACAAGCGAGAAATCTGCTTTTAAGCCATATTCAAGCACATACAGATTTCCGTCAATCTCTTTTGTTTCTTTACCTTCCGCCAGGGGTGTGTTGACCGATGTGGGGGTGTAAAAGGCTGGGATTCCTGCGCCACCGGAACGGATTCGCTCTGCCAGAGTTCCTTGCGGTACAAGTTCCAGTTCAATTTCGCCCTTTTTGTAAAGCTCAGGAAATACAACGGAATGGGCCGTACGGGGAAATGAGCAGATCATTTTTCTTACCTGCCTGTTCCCGATCAGCGCTGCAAGGCCTACGTGCCCGTTACCTGTGTTGTTGCTTACAATGGTAAGGTTTTTGGCACCATGGTCGATCAGGGCATGGATCAGCTCAATGGGACTGCCCGCTTCGCCAAAGCCGCTGATCATTACAGTGGCTCCGTCAAATACGTCTGCAACAGCCTCGGAGGCTGTTTGTACAACTTTGTTTATCATGTCAGTTCGGGTTTCCTCTTATTTGTTTCTGCCGCTCTCAATTGATTCGTGCAGTTTCCTTTCAATCTCCTCCAGCTCATCCTCAAAGAAATGCTTATCGGTCCCATATGGTTTGAGGTTGGCAATGGTGTTTTCCTCCTCATCATATTTTGCCAGATACACCTTGTCCATCCATTCCATGTTCCTGGCTTCATTGAACTTGAGTGCGAAAAGTTTCTCTCCGTGCAATTCCATGGTTCCCAAAAGCGATATCTTACCTGCGGAAGATGTCATGGTTATGTATCGGGAAGGCCGGTTGATGGAAGGCAGGCTCCTGTACACCTTACTGAATACCTTCTCAATTTCTGCAAGCGGCTGAGTGAAGTAATGATGTTCACCGGTCGGACGTGCACAATACATCGAGTGGAAGCCCACACCGAGCATCGCAAGAAGGTTACCCAGATCGATCCAGTTTTGTGCCGAGCGATCTACGTCGATCTTCCCATCATCATCCTGGAACAGACTGATGTGATTCATGATGGGGCTTTGGCTTTTGATGGTTGCACCATGGGCCTTTAATCTGCGAATGGCAGCAACAGTGCTGGGGTTCATCAATTCGCGGGGGGTTGAAAAATGCGACATGAAAACCAGCTGAATGCCGTTATCGTAAAGCTTTTGGAAAAGTGAAAGCATCTTATCATAAGACTTCTTGATGATCATTTCGGGATCATACGTAAGTACACGTGTACCCAAACGGATGCTCTTTACGTGGCTCATTTCCGGATCTTCAATGATGGGCGTGATGTATTCTTCAAAACGATCCGCCTTGATAAAACCGGCATCCCCACCCGTGATAAGAACATCGGTGACCTCTTTATGCTGTTTCAGGTATTCATGGATCTGATAAATGTCTTTCTGAATAAACATATCCTCATCACCGCGAACTTGTGCATGACGGAAGCAATAGTTGCAGAAGGCAAAACAGTTTTGTGTCTGAATGTCAAAAATCAGCTGACATTGCGGGTATTTATGCTGGCTGCCCTCCACCACTTCAATTCTGCCATCTTCGTTAACAAATGTGGGTTTGTTCAACAACTGTTTGCCGTCGTGTGGATTGGTTTCCTTAATATAATCCTTTATGATTTGTTCTTTTTCCTCTTCAGAGCCGGCATTCAGATAAGCTTTGGCAATATCCGGACGGATCATCCCCGGCTGTGGAAAAACCAATTGAAAAACAGAATCTTTCTCAAAGTTGGACCAGTTGATTGTATTCAATACATGCTTGGTCGCCATAAAACGGTAAACCTTGATAAAAAGCTCACGTTCCTCCAGATGCCCGATGTGTATTCCTTGATCACTCAAGACTTTAATAATTTCACGGAACCCTTTTAGTCCGTAATACTGTTTTTTGTCATTAAACAGAAAATCAGCCTCTTCTTTTAGTCCGGAATGCTGGGGATAAGCTGTATGAAGCCGCTCAAGCAGTCCGCCGGGCAGCAACTCTTCTTTTTGAATGATGGAAATTGTATCCGCATCATAGTGAAAACGATGCATGATTTCATCAACATAATCTGCTGAAAATTTTGCCTTTTTCTCTTTGGGTTTGGTGATGATTTTGTCCATTACGATGAATTGTTTATTGTTGAATATTATGTTTTTTGGGTGCTGAATATCAGTATTTTATAAAAAAGTCACATGGATGCTGACCGCATGCGACAAAATTAATGAAATTGCCCTAATAACCAAAAGAAATTCATCCGGAAACCCTTTTTTATTAAAGAGTTTCAAAGAATGGGAAAGTTTGTTCTTTTTGTTGCCGGGAAGATAGTTATGCCCAATGAATGCTTCCACAGATACAGTTTGTGGTTGCGCCCGTAACAGAGGCAAGACAATTATGCTCCTTTCGCATGCAAAGCACACCCAGCCAGGCAAAGATCAGCGCCTCCTTATAGTCGATGATGGCTGGCTCAGGAATGTAAAGATCAATCGCCTCAGATACATATTCTTGGAGCAGACCAAAAAAGTATTTGTTGTATGCTCCACCACCGGTGATTAATACATCTTTGCAATTGGGTATTTTATGAACAACTTCAGCTATCCGGGAAGCTGCATGGTGGTAAAAAGTCTGTAAGATGTCTTCCAGCGGGGTGTCAGGCCTGTTTATTGTTGGCAGGATAAATTCATTCACCCATTCTTCACCAAGGCTTTTGGGAGGTGGTTGATGATAATAGGGGATGCTGTTAAGGTTAAGCAAAAGATCTTTATCAAGGTTTCCTGACTGTGCGATCCGCCCGGAAGGGTCAAAATCGAGCGTTGCGCCTTGATGCTGGTGCTGTGAATCCTCAAATGAGGAAGCCGGAATAGATGCCTTGCGAACAAGATGATTGATAACAAAGTTCAGCGGGCATATATCAAAAGCAATCCGTTTTCCATCTGCTTCGTAAGAGATGTTGGTAAACCCGCCCAGATTCAGGCACGCGTCATGATCTGAAAACAATTTCTTGTCGGCTAACGGTACAAGTGGAGCACCCTGTCCGCCCAATGCAACATCTGCCGACCTGAAAT
>SKSI01000070.1 GCA_007123065.1 Bacteroidales bacterium | reverse complement strand
TTCTGATTGTATTTTTCCAATTTGCCTTTTGCCAGTTCACGGTCTGTTACATCATAGAAAAGCGTGGAAAATTCACCCTCAGCCGGTGAGAATGCATAAACCTCAAAATACCTGTTCATGTCCGAAGAAAAATTCACAAACCGCTCTTCTTTTCCCGTAAATGCTACCTTTGAATATCTGTCAATCCAGTACATTTCTGTTTGTGGAAAAACCTCAAATACTGTTTTGCCCAACAACTTTTCCCTTTTTAATCCGGTAATTTTCTCAAACTCAGGATTGATTTCAAGAAACTTATAATCAACAGCTTTTCCCTGGGCGTTAACTATCATACGATGATGTGCATAGCCCATGATCATGGTTTCAAATAATCGCTGGTATTTGGTTTCTGCCTTTACGAGTGCTTTTTCAGCTGTTTTAAGACGTATAAAAGCTCTGAGTCGTGCAACCAGTTCGCGATTGGGTTCTTCATTGTCGTCTATGACCAAAATCGTAATTGGTTCTAATGCACCTGTATTATACATCTTAACCTCCATCTTTACAAATAATCAAAAAACCTATTCCTGCGTGCCATGCTTGGGCTGAAAGTCCTCGGGCAGGGTTTCATCACTGAGTATTGCAAAAGCCGGGTTGTTTACGATCATCCAATGATAAAATGGATATACCTCATCGAAGCAGTCTTTACTCAGTTCATCCTTAAGTATTTGCACCCAATTATCTAACTGTGCCGGCCAATAGGTAAGATTGAAGCCATGACTGCGGTATGCCCTGAAAACCCAAAGCACAGTTTCAGTAAGAACAAGCGGATTGTAATCTTTAAAGAGAGAAATCATAAATCGTAGGTGATTGCGGTGGTTTTCATACATCATATCCAGGTTTCCCTCACCAATAAGCTGTGTTATGTCTTTGCGACTGCTTAGCCTTTCATTCAGAGTGCCGGCCATTGCATCAGCTTTGCGGCTGTACTCATCAACCGCTTTCTGAGACGGCTGTTTTAACTGAGATGCTGTGTTTAGAAGATCTTTCTTTTCCATTTTATTGAATATTTAGATGACTTATCATTGTTTAAAAACATGAATCTCATTTTCTATGCGGGAGCGTAAAATAAAAAGTTGACCCCTCATTTACCTCGCTTTCAACCCATATCCTGCCAAGGTGCCCTGTTACAATGCGCTTAACAATGCTTAAACCCAATCCCGTGCTTTTTTCTCCGGCTGTGCCTTTCACACTGATCTTGGAAAAGGGAACAAAGATTTTATCCAGTTCGTTTCCCGGGATACCCAGACCCTGATCCTGAACACTGATTAAAATATCTCTTCCGGTACTGAAGGCACCAATTGTTACCGTTGTATTATTGTGAGAGTATTTCACAGCATTGGATATGAGGTTATTCAATACTTGGTCTATCTTGATTACATCAATTTCTGTTTCGGGCAGGGTTTCCGGAATGTCCAGCACCAGCTTTATTTTTTTATTCGCAGCAAGAAGGGCGTTTATTTCTATGTTTTTTCGCAGAATTTTTTCTAAATCAACCCGTTCATAGTTAAGATTAAGTTTTCCGGATTCGATTTTCACCACATCCAGCAACTCCTCTAATAGATTAAGCATAAATTCGCTCGATTTTTTGATCATCTCCATGATACGTCTTAGTTCATCAGAGAGGTCATAATCGTTGGATTCAATAACAAATTCACTGAACGAAAGAATGGATGAAATGGGATTTCGCAGATCATGCGCAGCCATACCCAGAAACTGATTCTTCAACTGATTGAGTTGATCAAGCTGGATGTTTTTCTTTTGCAATTCACGTGTCAGATTATTCAGTTCGTTATTTAGACTGATCATTGTCATGCGCATGTCCTCGACCTCATCATTATTCAACTCCCCAATAAGAACAATTCCTTCAGTGGTTTTAAACGACGTGAAATAAAAGGTTTCCGGCAGATTACGATAGGTGTTTATATTCAGCAGCAAGCTTTCCATATTGCCATTCAGCAGTTTTTCCAGATCCAGATTGGCATTAAATCCAGTAAAAAAATCATTGATATGGGTTGACTCAAGCCTGCGGCCGGAAAGTTTATTTGAAAAAGAATTGGCATGTATAATAACACCTTCGGCATTGATAGTGAGCATTATAATGGAGGCATGCCGATCGAGGTAGTTTAAAAGCTGCTTGTTTAATTCGCTCATAATCTGGCGTTTTTGTTGATTAGTTCTTGCAAAGCATCAATGCCTGAGAGGTATTCAACATTGTTAAATTGTTGTATGATCTCGGTTCCTCCCCACCTGAAGGCTTGCCCGCCAACGACGACAGGAGTGTCCGGAAGTTTATTGCGGATTTGTTCAAGCGCTGTTTTTAATTCCTGAAGATTGAAATATAGGCTCAGCGAAAGTCCGATCATGTCAGGTTGTTGTGTTTCTAAAAAGCGAATCAGTTCTTCTGTGGGCGTGTTAGCGCCAATGAAATAACCATCCCATCCGTTCATTTCGAAAACATCAGCAATCATTTTTGCGCCAACCTGGTGATACTCGTTTGCCACGCATGCGACCACTGCTTTTTTACCTGTCCGTTCTGTTGTAAAAAGCCTGGGCTGCAATTGTATCATCATGTTTTCAGTAATAGCGGTCGCCATATGTTCGGTGGCGACTGATATCCTGTTCAGCTCCCAATATTCGCCTACCTGGTAGAGTGATCGTTGAAAAAGATCAGTGTATATTCTTTCAACAGCTGTATTTTTTAATGATAGTTCTTCCACTATCTGTTTACAGCGATTCTTTTCCCCTTTAATCAGGTAGCTGAAATAGTTTTGGTACAACGAATCATTCATAACCAAAGCATTGTTTTTTTGATCATCGCATTCTGCTCCGCTCGCTTGACAGACTTTGCCAGGTATTCATCGCAGCCGGCATTTTAAGTGTTGAGCACTTGATGATGGGTTTTGTATGGGATTGTGAAATAAAACGTTGAACCCCTGCCTTCTTCGCTCTCAACCCAAATATCGCCACCCAGCATTTCTACATAAGCTTTTGAGATTGCCAGTCCAAGCCCGGCACCCTGCCTGGCTTCTGTATCTTCTATATCTGCCTGAATGAAGCGTTCAAAGATTGCATGCTGGCGGTCTTTGGGAATGCCGATGCCTGTATCCCTGACAAAAAACTGTAGAGACGCACGGCCGTGTGACTCCAAAATTTTACACCCAAACTCGATGGTGCCTTCATGGGAGTATTTAATGGCATTTTTAATCAGGTTGGCTAGTACGGCCAAAAGTTTTTCACGATCCGTAATTGTATTGGCCTTTTTAGGCGAAAGCATATCCGTTAATGTAAGCTGCATCCCTTTTGCTTCAACCTGGGGTTTAAAAAATGTATAAAGGTAATCCAGCTGTTCATTGATGTTCGATTCTTTCAGCGTAACATCCATAAGGCCTGACTCAATGCGTGATATATCCACAATGTCATTGATGATGTTTAGCATCCTTTCACCGCTCTTCTCAATGATCTCAATGTATTGTTGTTGTTGCTCGTCTGTCAATTGTGGTTCTTTCAGCAACTCTGCAAATCCAAGAATGCCATTCATCGGGGTGCGTATCTCGTGGCTCATATTCGCCAGGAATGCCGACTTCAGCCGGTTGCTCTCTTCAGCCTTTTCTTTGGCGATCACCAGATCTTTCATAAACATCTTTCTTTGAATGGCCATACTGATCTGGGAAGAAACAAACTCCAGAACCTCTTTGCCTCCTTTTTCATAAGCGTTGGGATTATGGTAATCTTGTATCGCTAATACTCCAATAATGTCGGGTCCCGAAAGCAGCGGCACCCCAAGCCACACCTCACACATATTGCCAATCTGCTCAATTTCCCCTGATCTTATTAGCTTTAAAATATCTGGCTTTTTCAACAGCAATGCCTTTTTCTTGCGAATTACAAGTCCGGTCGTGGATTGTTTGGCCGGCCACTTTTCAATCTGATCCTTCTCGTCCGCTTCATACGGGATGGTAAACATGTCTTTCCCCTTATCATATAAAGCAACATAGAAATTTTTAGTGTCAATGAGTTTATTAAGTGTTTTCTTTATGCTTGCCAGCAAGGTTTCCATATCCTCAGAAACAAATGTCGCATTGGCAATTCTATAGAGCACCTCCTTCTCGAGCTCTTTTTGTTTTTGACCGGTAATATCAATCGCAGTGGAAAAGATACGCTCCATACCATCAATAACCATAGGCCTTAGTGTAACCAACTCCCAGAAAACCTCTCCGGTCACCTTCCGGTTTTTCCATTCAAAAACATGGATCCCATCGTGGGCAGCCTTTTGAATCCTTTCTAAAGCATCCTCCAGCGAATAGGGTGGTTCCATCCAAATATCACTTTGTTGAAGTGCTGCAAGGTTATCAAATCCATACGCAGAATATGCCGTTTTATTTGCATCAACAACTTCACCGGTATCTTTGTCGAGAATAAGGATGGAAACAGGAGATTCGGCAAAAAGTGTTTCAAACCTTAAACGGCTCTCTTCAGCATGATTCCTGGCGTTGATTATCTCGTTTTCTGCCCGCTTACGCTCTGTGGTATCCGTTACTGTGGATATGATAACCCCATGATCTTCCAGGAGAATATTCTGTGCCGATACATATTTTACAACCTTTCCTTTTTTTGTTATGGGGATGTCGTGCCACTGCATTCGCTTTGGGTCACCACTATTTATGTCAGATAATATCCTGTTTTTGATCTTTTCCCTGAAGGCTTCGTCCTCATATACGGCCTCCCAGAAAGACTCCACAGTGGGCAAATCCTCTGTTCTTACACCATAGATTTGTGCAAAATTTTCGTTGACTAACTCGACTTTGGGTTCAGGTTCTACGGTATTTATTGCAATGCCTATGGGCAGTTTATTGAGTATCGTGTGAATGAGCTGCTGCTGTTTTTTAATTTCATCTTCATGTTGTTTTTTTAATGTAATGTCATCAAACACGGCATATGATCGAAAGGGTTTCTCCTCATCCGGCCTGAATAGCGGGGTTGCCGTGATGGATAACCATGCATACTCATCTTTTTCCGGAATGTAAATACCTCTGGTAACAGGACCAATTTTTTCCCCGGTTCTTAATGCGATCATGGATGGATGGTCA
>SKSI01000023.1 GCA_007123065.1 Bacteroidales bacterium | reverse complement strand
ATTTCTCCATAATCGAGCGGGAATATCTCCGGGGCAGACAACGTTACCTTGGTCCGCTCATTGTTGCTCCCGTGGGATATGATGACAACATCCTCTATGTCTATTATGGCAGTTTTGGCAATCTTGTCAGCAACGGAAACCTGGATAACCTGTTGCAGATTATTAACAACATGGACCATTTAAAAGGGGTGATCATTGATGTGCGCAGCAACGGAGGAGGCAGTCCGGGGAATGGACAACGGATCGCATCAAGGTTCACGGATGTGTCTGTTTTTGCCGGCACCAATTATATCAAAAACGGACCGGGACATGAAGACTTCCGGCAGGAGGAGGTGTTTGTTGACCCTCATGACGGTCTTCGTTATTCAGGTCCTGTTGCGGTGTTGACCAACAGAAAGAGTTACAGTGCCACCACCTATTTTGCCCAGTATATGAAGGCAGTTGACAGTGCCACTCTTATTGGTGACACAACCGGTGGAGGAGGAGGAATCCCCGCTTTTCGGGATCTTCCCAATGGATGGCTGCTGCGTGTGTCCGCCTCCAGGTTTCATTCTCCTGAAGGTGTCAGCATCGAACCTGGTGTGCCACCCGACATACTTGCCGAAATAGCGGTTACAGATGACCATATCCCCCTGGATAGAGATGATATTATCGAAGCAGCCATAGAGTTTTTGCTGAATCAGTGAAATGAGATCTGATATTTAGGAGCTGGGGGCAGGTCAGATCTGAGTGTCTCCTGAAATCCGCATAAATCTGCCGCATCGGCGTCATCCGTGTTCTATTAAAACAGATAGCACGAGGATAACGTGGATGCAACGGATCAGAACGGATAAAAAAACAAACAACAAAAAACAACGAACAAATCAACCAAGGTAAACGCTAAACCATCTATACGTTCAGCATTTCCCCTTCAGAACGCGCGATGATTACGGCACCGCATGAGTCGCTCCATACATTTACGGTTGTTCGGAACATATCAAGAATACGATCAACTGCCAGGATAAGTCCGACACCTTCCAGCGGCAGGCCCACGGCGGTCAGGATGATGGTGATGATCACCAGTCCTGCCATTGGGATTCCGGCAGCTCCGATTGATGCCAGCAATGCTGTTATTACGACAATTCCCTGTTGTAGCAACGTCAGTTCAATTCCATAGGCCTGGGCGATGAACAGGGCAGCCACACATTCATAAAGGGCTGTGCCGTCCATGTTAATCGTTGCTCCCAGTGGCAATACAAATCCTGTTGTTTCATTGGATACGCCGCTGTTGTGCTCTACCGCCTTGAGTGTAAGCGGGAGCGTGGCATTGCTGCTCGAAGTGGAAAAGGCCGTAAGCAAAGGAACTGACATACAGCGGAGATGTTTCAAAGGATTGGAGCGTCCAATGAATTTTACCAGAACCGGAAGGGTAATCGCAGCGTGAATGATAAGGGCCCCGATTACAGCTATCATATATACTGCCATGCTGCTGATCACCGGCAAAAGGTTGTCCGATTGTTCGGCAACCATCTTTGAAACAATTCCAAATATCCCCAGAGGTGTAAAGCGAATCACAAACATAGTCAGTTGCATCATCACTTCAAATATGGCATTGAATGTTTTTTCAATGGGCTTGCTGAACGAGGGCTTCACTTTGGTAGTGAAAAAACCAAACAAAATGGCAAAGAAAATAATAGAGAGCATATCTCCGGTCGCCATTGCTTCTATAATATTAACCGGAATAATGTTGATAAGCGTTTGGCCAAAGGTTTCTGCTCCGACATCCAGCCCCTCAACAACGCCACTAAGTCCGAGGTCAGCTCCTTTCCCGGGCTTGAGGAGGTTAACCATGAAAAGTCCGGTCATGATAGCAAAGAAACTGGTTGTAAGGTAATAACCAAAAGTCTTTGCGCTCATTCTGCCAAGATTTTTTGAGTTACCAATTCCTGTTACGCCCGAAACAATGCTGGAGAAGATGAGTGGAACGATGATCATCCGCAATGCTCTTAGAAAGACATCTCCCATCCAGCTAACATATTCAACCTGGTCAGTAAAAAATATTCCAAATAAAATACTTAAAATGAGTGCAATTAAAATTTGCCAATGTAACCGGATCTTTCGCATTTTACTGAGTTAATTGTTTAAATATCAAAATGAATAACGTCAGAGAGTTTAGTGCAAGATGATTTTTTCAGTTGCGAACAATGCACCGCGTAATTGTATGATGTAAACACCCGCAGGCAGCTCAGGAAGTTGTTTTCGTATTTCCGGACTGCTTTTGAAATTGTCATTCCAGACAGTTGTGCCACTCGCGGTGTAAATGAAGAGTTCGATGTTTTCTTCATCCTGCTTGCCAGGTATCAGGATGACCAGCTGGCCAGACATCTGATCGTAGAAAATCCTTGCTGCTGAATCATATGTTTGTCGGAAGATGTCTGTATCTGTGTCAACAAAAAGCCCGAACTCAAAAACTTCACTATCCTGAAAACCATTGTTGACGATCAAAGGGATATGCAAAAGTCCGGAGAATGAGGGATTGGGTACAATGAGCAGATCATCATGCAGCTCATAATCTTCTCCGTCGTGTAACTCAATAGAAAAGTCTTCCGGATAATTAAAATGATCATCTGTAACATAAAGGAACAATGGGTCAAATACGATGCTTTCTCCCTGCATAATCTCCACTTCATCCTGTCCGGTAATAATGGGTGCGGGAACGGCTTCTACAATGACTTGTACTTCTTGTTCTCGTGTTGCATGGTCATCTGATACACCAAACAGTATGGTCTCTTCACCGGTCCAGGAATTGTTTGCATTTTGGATTAAAATGCTAGTTGGCCCTGATGATTCAATTTGGATGTGTTCGTTATATTCCCAACTCAGCTCAATTTCCCCTTCCAGTTCCCATGAAACAAAGTCGGAAAAATCCAGTTCCAGGCTTTGGTGCTGATAAAAGCTGATGTTTTCCGGTGGGAAGAAATGATAGCTGGGTGTGTAATCAAGCGTATAGAGTTTAAAATCATCAAAATAAAAGCCTTCCCTGTTTATGATATGATCGCTGACAAGACGGAAGCGAAACCATATCTCCTCTTCTCCGGTCAGATGGGAAAGGTCTACCTCTTCAAGCACCCATTCAGACTGGGTTCCGTCGTATATAGGTTGACCCGGGTCCTGATTGGAGCTCCCTGCAGTGGTAAGATTGCCTTCCAGGGGTACCCAGGTGCTTTGGTTATCGGTAGAATACATGAATTGCACGTAATCCCAGCCCGCTTCAATGTCAAAACGTGTATGGAATTCTGCCCAGGCGATATTTGCATTACTAAGATCAAATGCCTGTTGACTGGTAATAAAGGTGTTGGCATTGTTCTCGTAGTTTTGTCCGGGACTATCTGCTATTGATGCCGGTGGTGAGAAATATTGTTGATTGCAAATGCCCCAGCTTGTGGTGTTCCAGTTGTCAAGATTGTCGCAAGGGTCAAAAAAGACCAGTTCCGGTTCTCCAAAATATTTGGTAATGGTGTCATTCCAGGCAAATGATCCATTGTCCAATGAGAGCACAAACTGGATTTCTGCGCCTGTATTCAGGTAGGGATCCAGTTCCAGATTGATGGAACCGGTGTTTGTATCAAGCACTGCCATGTTTGTAAAGTTGACGGCATCGCCTGCACTGATGATTGAAGAGCTAAGCGGCGTGATGTAAACACTGAAATCTGCCGGACTTGATTGTCCCATATTATAGATGCTGAATTCTATTTCCGGGTTTTCGTGAGAAAGATATTGTCCGGTTAGATCGGTTAGCTCTGCATATTCCATTGCCAGGCGCGCAAGTCCGATGTTCATGTGGGTGTGGCCGGCACAGATTTCCTCAATTCTGTGAATAGCGGGCCAGAAACCATCGCTGGGTTTCCCTGCTTCTGGTGTAAAGGCAAATACTTTGTCTTTTGTTTCCTGTTCACCGTAAAACCAGTCGTCCGAAACCCCGTTTGCAAAATACCCGAGTGTTTCGTAACAGGTTCCGTAAACATAATTGTTTTCCCTGGTGAGGTACTTTGCATATTCAATAAAAATATCTCCGTCGGGGGTTAATTGATCGTTGTAGCCCCAGGGGTATATTAACAGATCACTGAACGTGTGATTGTTGAGGGCGAGTGAAAAATCGTAGGTTTCCGCAAACTCTTTTTGTATCTGTGTTTCCGGTTCGGAAAAAGGTGCCGTGCCCCGGTATGTTTGCATGGAGGGATTTGGTGATGATCCGGAATTGTCAAAGCCCCACATGTAACCGAAATTTCTGTTCAGGTCTACCCCAATACTTCCATTTGAATTGATGCGCATGTTTTTTCTGTGCATGCTTCCTCCATTGGGGTGCGTGGTTTCACAGTAAACATATCCATCCGGGTTCACGCATGGAACGAAATACATTTCAACATTATCTATAAGGTATTGTATCTCAGGATCTGTATCATAGTTTTCCAGCAGGTACCACATCTGAAAGAGCATTTGCTGCATTGAGGCGGGTTCCCGCGCATGGGTGAGAGCTGTATACAAGACTTTGGGCTTGTCTTGTTCCACATCAGGGTTGTTTGATATCCTGACCCAATAAACAGGTCGTGTCTCAATCGTAGTGGTTGTGCCAATTGGCAGCTTTTCAGAGATTAAATCCGGAAACAGGGTATGCATGGCATCCAGATCGTCCAGCATCTCACTATAGGTGTGAAATCCGCCCATCGAACCCAAAGTAAAATTTTCAGGGGTAGGATACTGTGATCTGGGTTTGGCTTCCCGCATTTTACGATTCATTTCATCGATATCGTAACCTCTGTTACGTTCCTGGTAATAGTTGCTCATATCCTCTATGAGTATTTTGTAAGAGAAACCGGCGGCTACTAATGCATCCAATTCTGTTTCGGAAAACTCTCCGGAAACGGACAGGCCCGGTCTGAAATCAAAAACATTCATAGCAACACCCAGTTCAGCAATTTCTGTTAAATTACGACCGTCCAGATCAATTTGGACACGGTGGTGTTTTTCGCCATAAGTGTTTTGACAGATAAAAGAAAGAATCAGTAAAATGGCAAGGTTTCGTAAAAGAATAAGCATAGGTCTGTTAATGTTTGGTTTGGAAGAAAAGATATTTTAATAGATATTGCTTGT
>SKSI01000181.1 GCA_007123065.1 Bacteroidales bacterium | reverse complement strand
ACCGTTAAGGTTAGAGCCACGGCCACCGGCAAAGATACTGTGCTATCGCAGATTATTGAGCTGGTCAGGGATGCGCAGAAAGACAAACCGAAGCTTCAGAACCTGGCCGACAAGATCAGCCGGATTTTTGTGCCTGTTGTTGTTTCACTGGCTTTTCTGACCATCGCGTTCTGGTTCTTTGGTACCGACTTGCCATTTCGTGACTCGCTGATGCGCGGTGTGGCAGTTCTGGTGATCGCCTGTCCCTGCGCGTTAGGTTTGGCAATCCCAACAGCTGTTGTTGTCGGTCTGGGACGGTCGGCAAAGAATGGCATCCTGATCAAAGGGGGTACCGCAATAGATAAATTCAACGCGATAGAAACTGTCGTTTTTGATAAAACAGGTACATTAACAACAGGTAAGTTCCGGATTAAGAAGCTCGAATGCTTTGGTAAGTCGGAAGAAGGTATCCGAAGTCTTCTATACAGCATTGAAAAGCATAGTGGCCATCCAATTGCGCAGGCAATTGTAAAGCACTTTAAAAGCAGCGGTGATGTACCTCTTGAACGTGTTGAGGAGCACAAAGGGTGGGGTATGGAAGCTACCGACAAGCACGGCCATGAATATGTTGTAGGATCATATAAAATTGCTGCGCACCTTACCGCCGATGATACACACAATGTTTATCTCATTATGAATGATAAGCTGATTGCCTGGTTGGATGTTGAAGACGAGATCAAGCCAGGTGCAGCAGAAACCATTGCCTTCCTGAAAAACAAAGGCTTAAAAACGGTTCTGCTTAGTGGTGACCGGCTTGAACGGTGTGAGGAGGTAGCTCAGGCTATTGGTATTGATCGTGTCTTTGCCGGGAAGATGCCCGATCAGAAGCTTGATGTGATTGATGAATTGTCGTTAAACAGTAAAGTAGCAATGGTTGGTGATGGCATCAACGATGCACCGGCCCTGGCAAAAGCTTATGTTGGCATCAGCATGAGTGATGCCACACAGGTGGCGGTAAAATCGGCTGATATCGTATTGCTAAAAGGAGACCTTTTGTTGCTGCAAAAAGCTTTTGGAAATGCACGTGTTACATTGCGGACGGTAAAAGAAAATCTTTTCTGGGCCTTTTTCTATAATGTTGCAGCCATTCCATTGGCGATGATCGGACTGCTAACCCCCATCGTGGCGGCTTTCGCCATGGCCCTATCCGACGTGATCGTGGTACTCAACTCCTTAAGACTCAAAACACGAAAAGGCTAATTTGCACATCTGCACATTATCAAATTAGCAGATCGAAATTATCCGTTCATCGACATCAGGAATTCTTCGTTGCTCTGGGTATGCCTGATCCTTTCCATCAGGAACTCCATTGCTTCAACGGGTGTCATGTCTGAGATAAACTTACGCAACACCCAGATGCGGTTCATCATCTCTTTGCTCATCAGGAGGTCTTCGCGACGGGTACCTGATGCTACAATGTCGATAGACGGGAATATCCGTTTGTTGGACAGGCGGCGGTCGAGCTGCAGTTCCATGTTGCCGGTTCCCTTGAACTCTTCAAAGATCACCTCGTCCATCTTGGAACCTGTATCGATCAGTGCGGTAGCAATAATCGACAAAGAGCCTCCGTTTTCGATGTTCCTGGCTGCTCCGAAGAAACGCTTGGGCTTGTGCAGTGCATTGGCATCCACACCACCGGAAAGTACTTTACCGGATGCAGGTGAAACGGTGTTGAATGCGCGTGCCAGACGTGTAATACTATCCAGAAGGATCACGACATCGTGGCCGCACTCTACCATACGTTTGGCTTTTTCCAGAACAATGTTGGATACCTTTACGTGCCGTTCTGCCGGTTCATCGAAGGTTGATGAGATTACTTCTCCACGGACGTTTCTTGCCATTTCCGTTACTTCTTCCGGCCGTTCATCTATTAGCAGGACGATCAGATATACCTCAGGGTGATTCATTGCAATGGCGTTTGCAATTTCCTGAAGCAAAATAGTTTTACCGGTTTTGGGCTGCGCAACGATTAGTCCGCGCTGCCCTTTACCCAAGGGGGAGAACATGTCGATAATCCTTGTTGACAGGGTTTCTCCTGAATGGCCGGTAATGGCAAACTTTTCATCGGGGAAAAGAGGTGTAAGGAAATCAAAAGGAACCCTGTCGCGCACTTCTGCGGGATTGCGTCCATTGATTTGTTCCACCTTTATGAGCGGGAAATACTTTTCATTTTCCTTCGGGGGTCTGATACCGCCCTTAACAGTGTCACCGGTTTTCAGACCAAAAAGTTTGATCTGACTTTGAGACACATAGATATCATCAGGGGAGTTTAGGTAATTATAATCAGATGACCGCAGAAAACCATAACCATCAGGCATGATCTCCAATACCCCTTCCGCAACAATGATTCCATCAAACTCATAAACAGGCTCACCAGACCTGCGGTCAAAACCTTTTGGCTTATGGTGACTTTCTCCCTCTTTCTTTCCGCTCTGGTCGCCTGTAGCTTGTTGTTGAGCTTCTTTAGAAGGCTTGGCATGTCTTACGGGTTGTTTCTTCTCCTGCTGAGGAATTTGTTTTTGGTCCTGCTGAGGAGTCTGCTTCTTCTCCTGCTGAGGAATTTGTTTCTGGTCCTGCTGAGGAACTTGTTTTTGGTCCTGTTGAGGAACTTGTTTTTGGTCCTGCTGAGGGGCTTGTTTTTGCTTCTGGTTCTGATTCGCTTTCTTGAGATCAGACCTTTGCTCATGTTGGGGTTCTTTGGAGGATATCGCTCCGGTATGTTTGCGCTGTTGTTGGCTTTGTTCAGTTTGTGCTTTCTTCTGGCCAGCCAGCCTGTCATCACCGGTATCCTTTTTTATGTTTTGCTGATGACGCTGCTTGCGCTGATCTGATTGTTCTCTGGCCTTATCCGCAGCTCCCTTCTGATCTTTGGGTCCTCTTTTTTGGTCCTGTTTCTTAATGGATGCAGGTTCCTCTTTTGGGGAGACAGGCGGTTGCTCCTGAGCTGCTGCTTCTGGTTGCTTGCCTGTATTCTTTTCTGCAGAGCTACCTGCCGGAATTCTTTTGCGCGGACGACCGGGCCTCCTGGGCGTCTTTGGCTCTATATTAATATCTTTGAGAGATGAAGGGTTTAATGCCTGGGCATCAAGAATTTTGTATATCAGGTCTTGCTTCTTGTAAGACTCTACCTTCTTAATTTGCAAAGCTTTCGCTATCTCTCTGAGTTCAGTGAGAAGCTTGTTGTTTAATGCTACAATATCGTACATGGAATATGAATTGATTATATCAATGATTGCTTGATTTATTCAGATATCTTGTCAACTGTTTGCCGGAACTTTTAATAAGAAACGATCAGTTAAAAAACTGTGCAGAAAAATGCCGTGATCTTTGAGTTTATTCCCAAAGGTAAATTTCAAATCAGAATGTTGGTATGGTATGTTCTTTTCAGAAAAATAAGATTGACGAAGAAATCCGTTGCAAATATATATGATAATTAGAGAATAAAAAAATTTATTTTAAATGAATCAAAAACCGTACCACGACAATTTTGCTTAATTTTGTCATTTAAACCCCGTGATTAACGAAAAACCAATAAAAAATGTTGCAACGTATCCAAAGTATTTATCTGTTTCTTGTATTTGTTTTTGCGCTGCTTTTTGCTCTCTTGCCATTGGCCCAACTAAATGGAGAAACGGTCGACTTACCTGTTCGCATGATCAATTTTGGTTCTTTTTTTGAGCAAACAACCCTTGTTATGGGCTGGATGGGTGTTTTAATAATCCTGTTGTGGGTTGTTGTTCTTTTGATAACGGTTTTTATGACGTTTCAGTACAAGAATCGTCTGTATCAGATAAAACTGGGTAAACTGAATATGCTTCTCCACGTTGCCCTGATCCTGGTAAGCTTTTTCTTTATTGATCATTTACGAAGTCAGGTTTCAGAAGGGGCTCTGGCATATGGTGCAGGCATCCTGTTCCCGGTTATTTCGCTGATTTTTATTTTGATGTCCATAAAAGCCATCCGCCGCGATGAAAACCTGGTGCGCTCGGCAGACAGGATACGGTAGTATTCTTTTTGAAAAAGAATGGTTATCAGATTGGTGATTTAGTCTTCAAGCCTCTTGATCACGTAGTCGGAGTTAAAAAGCCTCAGCGCGCCCATATACTTGAGTTTAAACTTGACAAAGTCGCCCACTTTGTATTTTTTCGGGTTTTTGCCGAGGTCGATTACCAGGATATCTGAACTGGCACCGGCAATTTCCATGTTTTTATCGTTCGGAATTAAAAAATCCGGCCCGATATCCAGCAGTCCAACGTCCAGAAGCGCCCGCCAGGATGTTTTGCCATAGTCTTCAGCATTGATTTCAAATGACTCCCCTGAGGGGTTTTCAGCCATGGTTCCTTCCGGAACAACAGGTTTTTCGTGAAGTTCAATAATTTCAGACTTGAATGTGATGACATCATCTCGCATTCCTTTAATGGTTTTTCCTGTCCAAAGGTTTGCGCCAAAATAAAGCGTTTCCCCGACCCTGAAATGGTTTACGCCAGGTGGCACCTGATTTTTTGAAAGCATAGGAATGGTAACAGAAGTACCACCGGATAGCAGTTTGATCTTTTTGCTGAACTTGGTTTCCACGATCTGTCTGTAAAGGCTCAGCTGGATGAGCTTGTCGCGAGAAGGCATTACACCATAAAGGCAATTCAGGTTTGTTCCAAATCCAAGGATCTCAATGTTTGGAAGGTCAAACACCTGCTCGTAAAAGTTAACAAGGTTTTCACCCATCACACCTTCCCTGAGTTCTCCCATCTCCACCATGATAATCACCTGATGATGCTTATCCTGTTTTAGAGCTTCCTTCGAAAGCAGCTTCATCGTATCCAGATCAGAGTTGACACTTACGTCCGCGTATTTAATTACACTGCGGATGCTTCGTCGCGGGGGCGGCTTGATGTAATAGGTGGTGATGTCGGGATTAAGCCGTTTTATGGTGCGCAAATTTGAAATGCGTGAGTCCATCAGCTCTTTGACACCAAGTTCAATTACCTCTTTAAGATACATGGGGTTGCCACAAAGAAGCTTTGTGACATAGCCCCATTGAATGTCATGCTTATGGAATAGTTTTTCCAGAAAAGCGTGGTTTTGCCTCAGCTTTTTACGGCTGATCGATATTTCTGCCATGATT
>SKSI01000069.1 GCA_007123065.1 Bacteroidales bacterium | reverse complement strand
TGATTCATGATTTCCCCTTGGGCTGAAGCACTTTCGGCATCAGGAGCAGACCTTTGATCTAAAACCCGGTTATAAAGGTTGCTGCTTTCTGCTTTCTGTTTTTTCTCTTCTTGCATATCTCTTGTGGTGGTATTGTTGGTCATGTTGTTTTAATTTAAGTCGTTAATCTCCCGGGGGCAAAACCCCTTTGGGAAATTCGCGAAAAAGGTGAATTTTGTTTGGTGCAGTCGTAACAACGAAATTAAAAAACAAAACAATTGGAACCAGCTTAAGGTTATTAACAAAAGGCAAAAGTTATAAACAGAGCGTGTTTATGTATCAGGAAATCAGTAAACTAATGGTGTTAAGCGAAGTGTTGGTTTAATGGTTTGTTGAATCCTCTGAGAACCAACAAGCTAAAGAATCAAAAAGGAAATAATCATTTTAAAGATTATGCAAATTCAATAAGAAAAGCCTTAATAAATGGATCAATGTCTCCGTCCATCACTTGTTGCACATTTGATGTTTCGACATTGGTGCGGATATCCTTGACCATTTTGTAGGGGTGGAATACATAGTTTCTTATCTGCGACCCCCATTCAATTTTTTTCTTGCCTTCCTCCATCTCATTAATTTTTTCCCTCTGTTTTCTCAACTCAATTTCATATAGTTGAGATTTGAGCATGGTAAGTGCTTTCTCCCTGTTTTGTATCTGTGATCTGGTTTCCTGACATTCAACAACCAGGCCTGAAGGTGCGTGTCTGACTCTGACAGCGCTTTCTACTTTGTTTACATTCTGGCCGCCCGGGCCGCTGGAGCGGAAAGTGTCCCAAGACAGGTCTGCCGGATTGATCTCTATGTTGATATTGTCGTCTATCACCGGATATGCATATACCGATGCAAAGGAAGTATGTCGTTTATGGTTTGCGTCAAATGGTGAAAGCCTGACCAGCCTGTGTACGCCATTTTCTCCTTTCAGGTAACCATAGGCGTGATCACCCTGAATTTCAATCGATGCACTTTTAATGCCGGCATTTTCACCTTCCTGGATGTCCAGCACCTTGGATTCAAAATTGTGACGTTCAGCCCATCGCAGATACATCCGCATGAGCATCTCTGCCCAATCCTGGCTCTCTGTCCCGCCTGCCCCTGAGTTTATTGACAGAATGGCATGAAGATGGTCCTCCTCTTTGTTTAGCATTTTGCGAAACTCGAGATCCTCAATCAGGTTCAGACAGGTCTCATATTGCTTCACAATCTCCTCTTCGCTGCCTTCACCTTCCTGAAAGAATTCAAAAAGTATCTGAAGATCATCCAGTTTTTGTCTGGATGTTTCATACGATTCAATCCATTTTTTTATGGCACTGATCTTTTTAAGATGCTTTTGCGCTTCCTGGGGGGTGTCCCAGAATTCAGGCTCTTCTGTTATTTTCTGTAATGCTTCCGTTTCTTTTTTCTTTCCATCAATGTCAAAGAAACCTCCTCAAGGCATCAAGCCTTTTATTCAGATCTTTGATGTGGTCAGTATGTATCATAGACGAGGGTATTTGCTAATCGTTGAAAATTAATCAAATTTTTTTACTTTTCGTTTTTCACCGCAAGAACAAGGTCTGTTTCAAACCCTTTTTGTAAACAATATGCTACGGCTTTTTCAGCAACATGTTCTTTGTTTTTGTTTTTCAGTTCAATTATTTTCTTTTGATGAAGTGTTTTGAGTTGTTCAAGATAAGAATTTTCGTCAATATCCTTCAGTGCCTTATCAATAAAATCGTTGTCGATGTTGCGTTTTTGGAGTTCTGATCTGATTTTGATTTTTCCCCAGCTGTTGTTTTTCAACTTGCTTCTGGCAAAAATCCTTGAAAAGCGTTCATCATTCACATAAGCTTCCTTTTCCAGTTGTTTTGCGATATTTTTGCTGATTTGTTCGTTTGCGCCGAGACGTTTTAGCTTTTGAATCACATCAAAGGTACACCTCTCGGAATAGGCACAATATTTTTTTGCCTTTTCCCGGAGTTCATCAGCAATCATCTGTCGTGTCTGTTTGCCGGCTTTCATTTATTTTCTGAATTAAAACCTGGCCTGCTGTGCAAAATGCGACAGTTTTAAATTTTTATTTCGTCATCCAGTTTGTTAAAAAACCGGTATTCGAGGAAGTGATAGGATGTAGAAGGATAGAGCCTGATCCATTTTTTGTATTTAAAGAACCATTTCATTCTTCTTGACATCAGTCCTTTGGTAAGGTATGCAAAAATAAAAGGGTGCACCCTGAGCGTCAATGATTTTTCATTTTGTTCTCTGATAAGATAGCGCAGGTTGCTTTCGATTTCATCGATGTAAATGATGCTGGGTTTGATCTTTCCACTGCCGTTGCAAGCCGGACATTTCTCCAGTATTTCAACAGATGTTTCGGTGCGAACCCTTTGCCGGGTGATCTGTACGAGGCCAAATTTGCTTGGAGGGAGCACGTTGTGTTTGGCACGGTCTCTTTTCATCTCCTCCTTCATCTTCTCATACAGCTTTCGACGGTTTGCGGCCTGTATCATGTCAATGAAGTCAACCACGATGATTCCACCCATATCGCGCAGTCTGAGCTGACGTGCTATTTCGGCAGCTGCTTCAAGGTTTACATCCAGCGCGTTGTTCTCCTGGGTGTTATCACTGCTCATCCGTTGACCGCTGTTTACATCTATTACGTGCAATGCTTCAGTGTGTTCAATGACCAGATAAGCGCCGCTTTTTATCGACACGACTTTGCCAAATGAGCCTTTGATTTGTTTTTCGACACCAAAATGATCGAAAATATTTGTTTTGCCCTTATGGAGCTTAAGTATGTCTAGTTTTTCAGGAGCAATGGTCTTGATGTAGTCCCTGAGCTCCTCATAAACCATCGCGTCATTGACGTGAATGTTGTTGAATGACTCGTTGAGCATATCACGTAACATAGCGGAAGACCTGTTGATCTCGCCAAGGATGATCTTCGGTGGTTTTGCGCTGGAAAGCTTTTCTGCAATTCCATACCATTTTGAGATCAGGTTGTTAAGGTCTGCGTCAAGGTCTGCCACCATTTTACCCTCAGCAACCGTGCGTATGATTACGCCAAAATTCTTTGGCTTGATACTCTGAACAAGCCGTTTCAGGCGGCTTTTTTCCTCAGAGTTCTGGATTTTCTGTGACACGGAGATGCGGTCAGAGAATGGTACCAGAACAAGATAGCGCCCTGCCAGGGAAATTTCGCTGGTGATGCGTGGCCCTTTGGTTGAAATCGGTTCTTTTGCGATCTGAACAAGTACCGGCTGGTTCGAAGTCAACACCTCTGTGATTTTTCCGGTTTTTTCGATTTCCGACTCGAGGTGAAAATGCTGCATGGCAAGCACTTTTGTTTTGCCTGCCATGGCCAGCTTGGTGTATTTGTTCAGGCTGTTGATCTGGCTTCCCAGATCGAGGTAATGTAAAAAGGCATCCTTCTCATATCCTACGTCAACAAAGGCGGCATTCAGTCCCGGAATAATCTTTTTGATTTTGCCGAGGTAAATGTCGCCGACGGAGTAATTGTTGTTCTTTCGCTCGCGATGCAGCTCTACAAGCCGCTTATCCTCGAGTAAAGCCATAACAACTTCCGTTGTTCCGGAGTCAATGATCAGTTCTTTGTTCACAATTTAAGATGCTTTATGAAGTTCATCTTCCATCTGGTTAACGGGAGGGATGATTGTTTGCCGGGATGCATGATGCATTATAATAAAATTACATAACACCGTAAGGCATTATGTAATTTGTTTCAGGAAATAAGAATATTGGCAAATAGAATCCACTAAGCGCATTACCTCTTCTTGTGTCTGTTTTTCCTCAGACGTTTCTTGCGCTTGTGGGTTGCCATCTTATGTCTTTTTCTTTTTTTTCCGCTGGGCATGGTTTTTCTCCTATATTAATAATTCTTCAACTAAAGGGGTTTGACCCCCTCAACCAGTTACCGTATTTAAACCTTTACAGAAGCTTTAACTTCACTGACAAACTCTTTTGCGGGTTTGAAAGCAGGGATGCTGTGTGCAGGAATAATAATACTGGTGTTTTTGGAGATGTTTCTCCCTGTTTTTTCTGCTCTTTCTTTGATGATAAAGCTACCAAAACCCCTGAGATAAACATTCTCGCCTTTTACAAGTGCATTCTTTACTGTACCCATAAAAGATTCAACAGTTGCTTGTACAGCGACTTTTTCAATGCCGGTTTTGTTGGCAATTTCCGTTACGATTTCAGCTTTAGTCATAATTCTTTACTTTTTTGGTTATAAGGTAATTATAATGTGTTTTTTATAGTTTCAGGCTTGCAAAGATAACTTTTTTCCTTTTACTAAAAAATAAATTAAACATTTTTACATCAACTGATTAGATATCTTCTTTTCTTTGTATACAGAATCTCTGCGTTTCAGTAACGTTATTACTGTATGAACTTTTCTGACCGACTGTTAAACTGGTATGATAAAAACAAAAGAACACTTCCCTGGCGTAACTCACAGGACCCTTATAAGGTATGGATCTCAGAGATCATCCTGCAACAAACACGAATCGACCAGGGTCTTGTTTATTACAACCGCTTTCTTAACGCTTTTCCTGATGTAAGACATTTGGCTGCCGCCTCAGAAGATGAAGTGTTGAGATTGTGGCAGGGTTTGGGCTATTATTCAAGAGCAAGGAACCTGCACCGGGCTGCCCGTGATATCGTGGAAATGCACAATGCTGAGTTTCCCAGGTGCTACCAGGACTGGATTCGCCTGAAAGGGATCGGACCTTATACGGCCGCCGCCATAGCATCAATCGTGTTCAAAGAGGTTGTGCCGGCTCTTGACGGAAATGCCTACCGCCTGCTGGCACGTGTGTTCGCGCTTTCATACAATAAAGATTCATCAAAAGGAAAAAAACAGTTCCTTGATGTGGCAAACCAAATCATAGACACACAACGGCCCGGTGATTTCAATCAGGCAATGATGGATTTTGGTTCGCTGATCTGTAAACCAGCCCTGCCATTGTGCCCGGAATGCCCAATGAATGACATTTGTGTGGCATTTCAAAATGATGCAGTTGCCGGCTATCCGGTGAAAAACCCAAAACGACCGGTTAAGATCAGACATTTTAATTACTTCAGAATAACCACCTATGATCAACAAGGCAACACCTTGCTGTACATCAGAAAGAGAAAAGAGAATGACATCTGGAAAAATCTGTATGATCTGCCTCTTCTCGAAACCGCCCGGGAAGCAAGCCCTGAAGAACTTTTCAAACATCCATGGTGGAAAAGTTTGATCCACTGCCAGAACAACTACACGATTTTTAGACATCCAAAACAGCGAATACATAAACTTACCCATCAGACCATAAAGGCAAAAATTTACTACGTTTCTGTTGATGCTGAGCATACCCGTACTCTGAACAAAATGTTTTTTGCGGTCGATTTTGAAAGATTTGAACAACTGGCAAAGCCCCGGCTGATCGAATTACTAAACTGGAACGCTGACAACAATGAATAACCATAGCCGGTGTTGCTGATAATATTTTGTGTCTTACACTGCGTTTTTTATTAACTTCGGCATGGACTTGCTCGTTAACAAAAAAAAAGAACCATTTGGCTTTTTTGTTAGAAAATAATAGCAATAATATCTCAAATATAAATATATTCGCACTGAAAATATAATTATTCATCATAAAAATTAAAATTATGGCCGGAGTGAACAAAGTTATTTTGCTGGGTAATCTTGGAAAAGACCCGGAGATCAGGACATTGGAAAGTGGTGCCAAGCTGGCGCGTTTCCCATTGGCAACAAATGAGTACTACAAGGGAAAGGATGGAGAGCTGGTTGAGAGAACGGAATGGCACAATGTTGTGTTATGGCATCAGCGCGCCGAACTGGCTGAGAAGTATTTGCAAAAGGGAAGCCAGGTTTACCTTGAAGGGAGACTTCAGACACGCCAGTGGGATGACAAGGACGGAAACAAGCGATACACTACAGAGATTGTTGGGGATGTGATGAACTTCGTAGGCGGAAGGCCGGGAGGCAGCACCGGTGGGCAACAAGAGCAGGACTCAATGGCACAGTCTAAAGGTGCTGATCTGCCACCTGAAGAAGACGATCTTCCATTTTAGTAAATCGCGTTTTAGTGTTTCTGGGCAGGGGACGGTTGACTGTTCCCTGTTTTTTTATACTGGCCAAGAAATCGGAAAACCATATCAGCAAAATCCTTTTCATCTGAATTGTGAAAGCGCACTTCGATCGGGATCACAAAAACAGGGATGTCGTCAAGGAGTTCCCTGAGCCTTTTATCTTGCAGCCGAATGGCGTCTTTCTCTGTGGTCACGATCACTTTTGCATAACTGATCGTCCTATCAAAGTGCTCCCTGATCCTGACCAGGTCTCGTTTCGTGAATTGATGATGATCACGATATTTATGAACGTACAAATCTTTGCAGATTGTTTTCAGGTATTCTTCCAAAGCTACGCTGTTGGCAATTCCGGTAAGCAGAAAAATGCTTTTTAGGTTTTTGGCACAACTGATTTTCGCATTTTTATTAAATGGAAGCAGGTTTTTGTATTCAAAAGTTGAAAAAAACACCTGTTTGTTTTTGTATGCTTCCAGCTTTTTCAGAAAATAGCGTTTGTCGAGCGGTGAAAAAACGGTCGGAGTTTTGGCCACAATCAACGCATCGGCACGTTTAGCCCTTCGCTTCCCTTCTCTTAAATGGCCAAATGGCAGCAGAAAGTCATCGAAAAATGGATTGTAGTAACCGGTTAATAAAAGATTCAGCCCTGGCTTTACATAGCGGTGCTGAAAAGCATCATCCAGAATGATAAGATTTGTTTCCGGGTATGCTTCCAGTATCATGTTTATCCCCTTGCTTCTTTTTTCATGCACGGCAACCAGAATATCCGGGAACTTTTTGTGAATCTGCCCCGGTTCATCACCAATCTCCCTGCATGATGAATCTGCCCCGGCAACGACAAAGCCTTTGCTTTTCCTTTTATAGCCTCTGCTCAGGACGGCAATATTGTATTTGCTTCTTAGCAGTCTGATCAGATACTCCACGTGTGGTGTTTTACCTGTTCCACCTGTTCTTAAGTTTCCCACACTGATTACCGGAACAGGAAATTGCCTGGAAGGAAGGAGCCCGGTATCAAAAAGTGTATTTCGCAACCATACAGCAAATCCGTATAGTAACGATAAAGGAATCATAAGGATTCGAAAAAAAAACATGCGCCACCTGTTTTCTATAGTTTTCCTTTAGTGATCAAATCGTAGATACTTATTCCAGTTAATGATTCTGCTGTCAAAGGTGCATAAAGTTCGGGAAAAAACCTGTAATTTTGAAATATATCGTGACAAACTAAAGGAAATACTTATGTTTTTAAAAGATTTTATGCAAATTCTGGAGTCAATTGCCCCTTTTTCCCTGCAGGAGTCTTATGATAATTCAGGTGTTCAGATCGGTTCACCTGATCAGCGCGTGTCAAGCGCCCTGATTTGCCTGGATGTGACGGAGGAAGTGCTTCAGGAAGCAAAAGAAAGAGCATGTGACCTGATCCTGTGTCACCACCCTTTGATCTTTAAGGGAATTAACAAACTTACCGCTTCCGGCTCCACAGAACGAATCATTATGGAGGCTGTCCGGCAAGGTATCGCCATTGTTGCCGTTCATACAAACCTGGATAATGTACATCACGGTGTTAACCAACGGCTGGCTGCCGTTATCGGACTAAAGGAACTCAAGGTATTGAAACCTTCACAAGGTTTGTTAAAGAAGCTTGTTACTTTTTGTCCTACCGATCATGCAGATAAGGTTCGCGCCGCAGTTTTTGATGCTGGTGCCGGTCAGATCGGAAATTATGATTGCTGCAGCTTTAACCTGGAAGGGAAAGGGTCTTTCCGTGCAGGAGAAAATGCCAATCCTTTTGCCGGAAGCATTCAGGAACTGCATTATGAAACAGAGGTGCGCATTGAAACAATTTTTCCTGCTTATCTGAAGTCTGCTGTGTTGTCGGCTATGTTTGCCAGCCATCCCTATGAGGAAGTGGCTTACGACATATATCCCCTTGATAACGCGTTTAATAAGGTTGGTGCAGGAATGATCGGCGTCTTTGACCGGCCAATACCGGAAAAAGAATTCCTGGACCACCTGAAGAAGTCGCTTGGTATTCCTGTGTTGCGACACACTGCTTGCGCCGGCAAACCTGTAAGCAGGGTTGCAATTTGTGGTGGCTCCGGTGCATTCCTGATGGAGGAGGCAATTCACGCCGGTGCGCAGGCATTTGTAACAGGAGACATTAAATACCATCAGTTTCTCGATGCAACCGGTCGCATCCTGCTTGTTGATGCCGGACACTATGAAACCGAGCAGTTCACCAAAGAATTATTACACAGTGAGATTAAGAAAAAAATAACTAACTTTGCACTCCTGATTTCAGAGGCTGGAAACAATCCTGTCTGTTATCATTAAACCACTGCTGTCCAACAATAAAGATATTATTTGAATATGGCTAAAAGCGCGAAACCCAAAACATCCAAGAAAACTGTTGATCAAAACAAGGAGCAAAATATGAAGATCAACCCCAATACAGGGACCGAGGGCTCTCCGGTTGATATACCTGAATCTTCACTGGAAGACAGTATAGAGCAAACCATTAAAAACAAGTTGATCTCCTTGTATACGCTTCAGCGTATTGATCAGAAAATTGACAGTCTGAGAAGTATCCGTGGCGAATTGCCTCTGGAGGTTCAGGATCTGGAAGATGAAATTGAAGGTCTGGAAACACGTGTGCACAAGTTTCAGGATGAAATCCGGGAGCTGGAAACGACTATTTCAAATAAGAAGATTTCAGCACAGGAAAGCCTTGAACTGATCAAGAAGTATGAATCCCAGCAAATGAACGTGCGCAATAACAGGGAATATGACTCGCTCTCCAAGGAGATTGAATACCAAACCCTGGAAGCCCAGCTTGCTGAGAAAAGAATGAAAGAGTATTCTGCTCAGGTTGAGATCAAAAAAGAGATGGTTGCCAAGGTTGAAGAGGAGCTTGATGAACGTAAAGGAGACCTTGAAGCCAAAAAAGCGGAGCTAAATGACATTGTTGCAGAGACTGAGAAGGATGAAGCATTGCTTATTAAAAAATCGGAAAAACAAAAATCACAAATTGAAGAGCGTCTGCTTACCGCTTATGTACGGATCAGGGACAATGCCTTGAATGGCCTTGCCGTTGTACCCGTTGAGCGTGATGCCTGTGGAGGCTGTTTCAATAAGATACCACCCCAAAGATATCTTGATATTCGCCTGCACAAAAAAATTATTGTTTGTGAGTATTGCGGAAGGGTCTTAATTGACGACGAGATTATTAAAAGTGTTGAAGAATAAAAAAAGGGGCCGCGGCCCCTTTTTTTATGCTAATACCGATCAGAACTGCCAACCCAGGGTAGCACGGCCAATACTGTTGAATTGTTGAATTGTTGAATCGATGAATTGTTGAATCGATGAATTTTTTTAGAAACGCCAGCCAAGGGTTGCTCTGAACATACTGTTCGAAAAATCCCTGCTAACAATTGGTCCCCCGCCATCAACCGTGTAAAGGATGTAATCTTCACTATAGAACATGTAGGTATAGGCAAAATCAATGAAATAGTTTCCCTCACGTATGCCAAAACCTGCTGATACGAGATTGCGTTGTCCGTCATTGACTTCGGAAACATACGGACTTGAATGGTATGCATAGCCCGCCCGGAAAATGACAGGATCAAGACGAACCTCTCCACCGACGCGGATGTTATGTTGCTGTGTTAAGGTATTGCGGATAATGCTGTTTTCTTCAGTAAATAAGTATTCGCTGCTGCGGAGCCTTGCTGTGGAATAATCAATGTATTCATAATCGATGTTGACCATTCCAATGCCGCCAAAAACCAGTCCGAGGCTGCCAATCGCTTTCATGGGTGTTTCAACTTCATAATCAAACCGGCCTTCGGGTGACCTGGCAAAGTCATTATAATCATCAAAATTCATATCTGATCGCAATGATGCGCGGTATTTGTCACGAAGTTCATAAAAAGTAGGTGTGTGAAAAGCAGCACCAAGGCGAACAACATCCGTTGCACGAAAGATAGCTCCCAGCTTAAAATTGAAGCCAGTGCCTGATGTTTCGAAGGAGTTGTTATATGTCAGCTGATTAAAGTCTTCGCTCAGCCCCCCGATATCATCTTCTCTGAAAATGTTTTCTTCCTTGTAGCTGACTGTGGGGAATCCGAATGTAGCACCCAGATACAATCTGTCGCCATAGTTTGCGCCAAGTGACAGCAAAAACTCATTGATAGATCCCGATGCGTTTGTTTCCCTGTGCTGCTCCACCATCCCCCCCGGCATGTCTACAAAAAATCCTGTGTCTTCATCTTTCCCAAGTAACCAGGTATCCCATGCCAGTCCTGTGGAAAATTCGTCGAGATTGCTGAGGCTCCCTTCTCTTATTGCCTGTTCCAGAAAGCTTGTCATCAGTGAGTTGTCCGGGTTAAACCCTCTGGCGATCCATCTGTCGTTAAAGTTGTTGTGCCTGTTGATGCCAAAACCGATGTTGACAAACTGCCAGCCACTCTTTTCTTCGGCATTGTTTGTTGGGAAAGTGATAACGGCGCCAAAGTTTCCAAGGTTGAAATTGTATTTCGTGTCTTCGTCTGGAGTGTTGAAATAGGCGGTTTCTATCCGGCTGAAGTTCAGAGCAGGTGTAATGGTGACTTCCGAGCCTCTGTAAACAGCAATTCCCGCGGGGTTTATGTTCAATGAGGAAAAATCACCACCCAAGGCACCGAATGAACCACCCATTGCCGCAAATCTTGCTGTTCCTCCATACATTAGCTGCGAATACCTCAGGGCATCTGTTTCACTTTGTGAGAAACCCATTGAGGCGGTCATCAAAATCAATATTGTTGCCAGTGTGAACTTTTTCATTTTTTAGATATTTCAGTTAAATGGGTTTGAACAAAAAACCCCCCGGCGTAAACCGGATATATGGTGCCGGGGGGTTGAATTTATCATGGGGTTTATTATGCATTTAAAGGCTTACCGGTTCCTTCCGCCGCTCGAGGAGGAAGACCTGGACGAGCTGCCTGAGCTGCCTGAGCTGCTTCTCGCAGGTGACGAACCCCTTGAGGGTGTGCTTCTTGCAGGACTTGCGGAGCTCCTTGGCGGTGTGCTTCTTGCCGGACTTGTTGTGCTTCTTGAGGGTGTGCTGCTTCTCGGCGGACTTGTTGTAGTTCTGGACGGCTGCTGCCTTGGAGGGCTGTAGCTTGGTTGTCCTCTGCCTGTCCTTGAAGGCTGTGTACTTGGCCTTTGAGTAGGTTGTGCAGGTCTGGCCTGATCCCCTGAGGGTCTTGTCTGGCTTGCCGGAGCTGTTGTTGACGCCGGCCTTGTTCGCTGGGGTGTGCTCGGTTGCTGGTAGCTGGGCGCGGTATATGTCCTTGGCAACGTGTAATTTGCACTTCTCGTGTCGGTTTGCCTTTGCGGACTTACCTGCTGCGGGCGTGTGTAGCGTTGTGTTGCAGTCCTGTCTGTCTGTATGCCTGTTGACTCTTCTGCTGTTGCTCTTGCAGCATCGGGGGTCGTGTAGCGTGAGGCTGTAGCTGACTCTTGCGCACCTGTATGCTCGCGGACTCTCTCCTGGACTTGTTCGGCTGCGGTTCTGCCTGTTGTGCTTTCACCGGTAGCCGCAGAGATGGCATCCGAAGATTCCCTGCGCGCACTTGTTTGCGCTTCTAATGCAGTTCCTGTTCTGTTTTCTGCGAGGATAACGCGGTTTCCCTGGTCATCAACAGCGGTTCTTGCTTCAAATCGCTCGGCAAAGCTTGTTCTGCCATCAACACTGCCTGTATGTCGTCCGTAAGTGGAGCGGTCAACGGTACTGCCCATTGACCCACGGGGGCCGTAATGATAGTTGCTGCCATCGTGGCTGTTATAAAAATGGCTGTAATGGCCCCAGTAGCCATATGGATGGTACATGCCGGCATACAGACCTGAATAAAACCCGTGATGGTATCCTGCCCAATAGGTGTTTCTCCATCCCCACATCCAGTAAGCTGACGGGTAGAAACCACCATACCAGCTTGCATAAGGATACCAGTGCCAGCTACTATACCAGGGTGACATCATAAAGTGACCCGGGTAGTAGAATGGAGCGGCACCATAGCCCATATAGATACTTACCCCGTAGTACATGGGGTTGTGCGTATAAAAATACATGTTTGTGAAAAACGGGTCATAATAGCCAAAACTTGCATAAGGCCTGTGGAAACGCCTGATGCGAGAGGCATATGAAAAGTCATAATAGTCGCCGTAATAATTGTTGATGATCACCGGACCATCAATCTCATCTGTGTAATATTCCCCGTCATAAGAGCCGTGAGCATAAGCAGTTTCTTCATAAATAACTTCCTGTTCAGATACTGCCGTGTCGTGGCTGTCTGCCTCATTTACAACATCAACAACCTTTCCGTCCTCAACATTTTGTGCAGATTGTGCCCCACCCCTTACGGAGTTTGGTGTGTAATAGATGTCATCATCTGCTGTTGTGCGGTAAGCGGAGGAGCACGCCGTTACAGCAAGCATAAGCAAAATTCCGAATATTTTAATTGATGTTTTCATAACTAACCCTCCCTGGTTTGATTATTGTGTTCTTACAAAGTTAATCAATATCCCCGACTTTTTGTTAAATTTGCGCGTTCATTTCCTATTCATTAAAGCACAAATATTATACCAAAAGGCAATATGGCTAAAGATTTTTCAACACGGGCAGAAAACTATTCAAAGTGGTACAACGATATCGTTCAGCGCGCAGAACTGGCTGAAAATTCAGCAGTAAGGGGCTGCATGGTGATCAAACCGTACGGCTATGCCATCTGGGAAAATATGCAGGCAGCACTGGACAAAATGTTTAAAGACACAGGGCATTCCAATGCATATTTCCCATTATTCATCCCCAAATCGTTTTTCAGCAAGGAAGCCGATCACGTAGAGGGGTTTGCAAAAGAGTGCGCCATAGTTACGCATTATCGTTTAAAAAATGATCCGGAAGGTAAAGGCGTTGTGGTTGATGAAGATGCCAAACTGGAAGAAGAACTCATCATAAGACCCACGTCTGAGACCATCATTTGGGATACTTACCGAAACTGGATCCAGTCTTACCGTGATCTGCCCATTCTGGTCAACCAGTGGGCCAACGTGGTGCGCTGGGAGATGCGTACCCGCATGTTTTTGCGTACTGCAGAGTTTTTATGGCAGGAGGGGCATACAGCACACGCTACAAAACAGGAGGCCCTGGAAGAAACGCATCAGATGCTGGACGTCTATGCTGATTTTGCTGAAAACCATATGGCAATCCCTGTGTTAAAAGGTATCAAATCGGAAAATGAACGTTTCGCAGGTGCTGTGGAAACGTTTTGTATCGAAGCCTTGATGCAGGACGGCAAGGCACTGCAGGCCGGTACATCGCACTTTTTGGGACAAAACTTTGCAAAAGCGTTTGATGTGAAGTTTGCCAGCAAGGAGGGCAAGCTGGAATACGTGTGGGCTAGCTCGTGGGGCGTTTCAACCCGTCTGGTCGGTGCACTGATTATGGCGCATTCAGATGATAACGGGTTGGTGTTGCCACCCAAACTGGCTCCTGTCCAAACGGTAATCGTGCCGATCTATAAAACCGAAGAACAACGCCGGATTGTCTCAGAGAAAGCTGTTGAGATAAAAAACCGTCTTGAAAAGCTTGGTGTCCGGGTGAAGTTTGATGACAGAGACACCCACAAACCCGGGTGGAAATTCAATGAATATGAGTTTAAAGGGGTGCCGGTTAGAATAGCCATAGGCCCGAGAGACGTGGAAAACGGTACTGTTGAGGTTGCACGCCGTGATATTCTGAAAAAGGAAATTATTGCCAACGACCAGCTGGATCAAACGGTTCTGAGTTTGCTTGATGATATCCAGCATACACTATTCCGGCGTGCTTTGGCGTTCAGAGAAGAGAATACCCGAACAGCAGATAGTTGGGAAGAGTTCAAACAAATTCTTGATGAAAAAGGCGGGTTTATTTTAGCTCATTGGGACGGTACGGCCGAAACAGAACAGAAGATAAAGGACGAGACGAAAGCCACGATCCGTTGTATTCCACTGGACGATGATAAAGAATCCGGAAAATGTGTTTTTACCGGCAAACCTTCTGAAAAACGCGTAGTGTTTGCCAGAGCATATTAAATATAAGTTCTGCAAAATGAATCAACAACGAAAACCCCTGAAGGGCACGCATCTCATCAAAGTATTGCAACTTTTGTTGCTTATAGTTTGCCTGACTATGTCTGCTGCAGCAAACACTTCCTTTTCCCGCGACAGAGAAGGTCTGGTTTTTTCGAATAACACATTAATCAATGACATCTTGCCTCCTGATAGAATGGTGGCAAATCCAACTTTTGAGGATGATTCTGAAAGATTACATCCTCTGCAGTGGGACCATGTGAAGCAAAACCATAAGATCAATCACCTGTTGCATTTGCATCGTGAGGCTCAAATGGATCAAAGAGGTATACCCGGTTACAGGGTGCACCTCTTTATGGATTCCGGAAACCGTGCCCGGCTTAACACCCAACATAAACAAGCGGACTTTGAAGAAAAGTACCCCGATCAGAAATCATACATCGTTTACGAAGAGCCTTACTTCAAACTCCGTGCAGGCGACTTTCGAACAAGACTGGATGCCCGCCGCTTCCTTGAAAAAATCCGGAGAGACTATCCGGCAGCATATATTGTTGTTGACAGGATCAACTATCCGGAGATAGATTAGTTTTTGTCGATCGCGTTCAGATCCTCAAAAGCTTGTTTCAGCCTGTCGCGTAAACTTTCCTCTCCTTTACGCAACCAGGCACGCGGGTCATAATACTTTTTATTCGGTTTGTCATTACCTTCAGGATTGCCGATCTGGTCTTGCAGATAGCCTTCGTTTTTCAGATAAAAATTGCGGACACCATTCCAGTAAGCCCACTGCGTGTCGGTGTCAATATTCATCTTGATTACGCCGTATGAAATAGCTTCACGAATCTCTTCCTGGCTGGATCCGCTGCCTCCGTGGAAAACAAAGTTAACAGGGTTGGCACCGGTGCCAAAAATCTTCCGGATATGAACCTGTGAGTTCTTCAGGATGACCGGCTCAAGTTTTACGTTGCCGGGCTTGTATACACCGTGTACATTGCCGAAAGCTGCAGCAATGGTGAAACTGTCTGATATTTCAGAAAGACTTTTGTACATCTCTGCAACTTCTTCCGGCTGTGTGTAAAGCTTGGAACTGTCAATACCCGTATTGTCAACCCCATCTTCCTCTCCGCCGGTTACGCCAAGCTCCACTTCAAGACTGATTCCTATCTTGTGCATCCGTTCGAGATAATTGCGGCTGATGCTGATGTTGTCTTCAAGGGTTTCTTCTGAAAGGTCGAGCATATGTGAGCTAAACAGTGGCTGGCCTGTAGTATTGAAGTATTTTTCGTTGACATTCATAATCCCGTCAATCCAGGGTAGAAGCTTTTTGGCTGCGTGGTCAGTGTGCAGAACAACACGCACCCCATAGGCTTTGGCCATCATGTGCACATGATGGGCACCCGATACAGCGCCGATAATGGCGGCATGCTGATCTTCGTTGGAAAGGGCTTTGCCGGCATAGAAATGTGCACCCCCGTTTGAAAACTGAATGATAACCGGTGAGTTCACATCCCTGGCTGTTTCAAGTACTGCATTTATGGAGTTTGTGCCAACCACGTTTACGGCAGGAAGTGCAAATTGGTGCTCTTTGGCAATACGGTACAGTTCCGTAAGGTCGTCGCCGGATAATACACCAGGTTTAATATGTTTCAATAGCTTTGCGGTCATTATAATTGCTTTTTAATTGTTTATAAAATGATTTGAATTTCAAAGTTATGAAATAAAAATATATTTTTGCCATTTATGTCCCGCTCACATAAGATACTTATGTTGATTTGGCCTTTGCTAACCTTTAAAATAGGATCATCGTTTTGAAAATCGTTGTAAACACCCGTTTGTTGTTGTCCGGGAAGCTTGAGGGAATAGGGTGGTTTACCTATCATACATTTAAGAGAATTGTTCATAAGCATCCTGAAGCCACTTTTTACTTTGTTTTTGACCGTCCTTTCAGTGATGAGTTTGTGTTTTCAGATCGTGTCAAACCTGTTGTGCTTTTCCCCCAGGCACGCCATCCTGTCTTATATTATCTTTATTTTGAGATTGCACTTGCCCGTTTTCTCAAAAAAACAAAACCCGACCTTTTTGTTTCTCCTGATGGCTTTCTGTCAGGGAGATACCAGGGCTTGCAGTTGCCGGTTTTTCATGACCTGAACTTTATGCACAATCCGGAATACCTGCCCTTTCTTACGGCCAGATATTACAATTACTTTTTCCCCGGATTTGCCAAAAAAGCAAAACGGATTGTGACTGTCTCGGAATATTCAAAACAAGATATCTCACAAACATTTAATTATCCTGAAGACCGAATCGATGTAGTATACAATGGTGTTCATGAGATCTTCAGACCTGTTGATGCTCATGTTGCCGAACAAACCAGGGAACGTTTTGCCGAAGGAGCACCCTATTTTGTTTACATAGGAGCGCTGCACAAACGCAAAAACATTGACAACATGTTGCGTGCTTTTGATGTTTTTAAAGACTCAGATACCGGCAACCACAAGTTGTTGATCATCGGAGCACCTATGTTTGGATCTGCAGATCTTCGAAAGGTTTATAAAGCCATGCGTCATCAAAAAGATGTACTTTTTGTAGGCCGCCAATATGATGAAGATCTCAGAAATATTGTTGCTGCAGCGAAGGCATTGCTGCTGGTTTCTCGTTTCGAAGGATTTGGTATACCAATCATTGAAGCCATGCAATGTGATGTTCCTG
>SKSI01000148.1 GCA_007123065.1 Bacteroidales bacterium | reverse complement strand
TTTGGGTCATTTAAGTATTCATTCTAAAAAACAACTGTTAACGGCATGTTTTTTGTTGCAAAAGTTTTACCAGCATAAAAAAATGAATAACAACACGCTAACTCCGGCGCTGGAGCAGAACTCTCTGGAAGGTACCGCCAAAATGCTTCCAACACATCCAGACAGATGGCGTGCCCTCATTTTTTATGTCATCCGGTTGCTCATCATTCTTGGCTTTTTTTTATTTGCACTGAAAGCAGGAGCCCAGATCTCGGATGAAAATATGAAAAGGAAAACCGTGGCTGTCGTCCTAAGTGGTGGCGGAACAAAAGGGATGGCTCATATCGGTGTTTTAAAGGCACTTGAGGAAAACAAAATTCCGATCGATTACATTGCCGGGACTTCAATTGGTGCCATCATTGGCAGCATGTATGCTGCGGGTTTTTCACCGGATGAAATAGAAGCGTTGGTTCTTTCCGAGGAGTTTGAACAAGCGGCAGTCGGAAAAATAGATGAAAGGTACCGCCATTTTTATCTCGAGCCTGAAGCAGACCCGTCCTGGATCAATTTATATTTTGGATGGGAGGATCGTCTGGAAGCTCAAAATATTATCCGGCAGAATATTCCCAGCAATATTGTCTCTCCCTATCTGATGGACTTTTTGTTTATGGAGTATCTTGGTCCCACCATTGCTGCAGCAAATTACCATTTTGACAATCTTTACATCCCCTTTCGTTGCATAGCCACAGAAGTTGAAAGCAGGCGTGCCGTAACCATGCGTGATGGCAGCCTTCCAGATGCAGTAAGGGCATCCATGACGTTTCCATTTTATTTTCAACCAATTGAAATTGATGGAAAACTGATGATGGACGGCGGGATGTTCAATAACTTCCCCGCCGACGTGGTACATTTGGAATTCATGCCCGATGTAGTGATCGGCAGCGTGGTAAGCGACAACCCGGCAGCCCCAAAGCGGGATAACATTGTTTCCCAGCTTGAAAACCTGCTGAAGCATCCTACAAATTATGACATTCTTACAGACCAGGGAGTTCTGATTGCTCCTAATGTACCCAATATTGCAGTGAACGACATGAGTCAGAATAAAGAGATCATTGCCGAAGGATACAGGGCTGCGATGGAACATATGGAAGAGATCAACGGATTCATCACGGTATATCAGAATCCCTTGACACGACACCTGAGAAGGATGGCTTTTAGAAATGAAACACCGGATCTTATCATAGGAGAAATAAAAATCAATGGTTTGAGAAGCAATCAGGAAGAATTTGTACTGCAGGCCCTGGGACAGCAGTCACTTCCAATCAGCTTTGATGAATTCAAATTCAATTATCTCAGTTTGTTGCTTAACAACCGTTTTGATTATGTGTATCCACATATCGAGATTGATCCCCGAACGGGCTTTTTTGTCATCAGCATTGAAATGGAGAAAACACGCGAAATATTGCGTGCCTTCGGCGGAAATATTTCATCAAGGCCAGTAAATCACATTTTCGGAAAGTTTGAATATGTCAGATGGAAAACCAATCCTTTGACACTTAAAAGCAATTTATATCTGGGTAATTTTTACAACAGCATTTTAGGGTCAGTCAGACTTGATGTCCCCGGAGAGCACCCGCTATATCTTGAATCCTCCGTTGCTTTCAGCAAATGGGAATATTCAAGAAGCAGCGTTTTCCTGATCGAAGAGCAGAATCCACCGTTTCTGGCGCAAAGGGAGTTTCTTGCCAGCTTCCGTTTTGGGTATCCAATGGATCACGATAAAAAAATTGAAATCGGCAGTGCCTTTAATATAGCCACCGGCTCATTTTTCAATACACGATCATTTGCTGAAGCAGACACAATGGATCATCTCAGGTTCAACCCTTACATTCTTTTCACAACAATCGAACGAAATACGCTTGACAGAAAACAGTTTCCAACCAGGGGTGACCGCCTTTACCTGTTATTCAGGATTATGAGAGGCAGAGAAAGGTATGAGCCGGGGTCCACATCAGCGATACCAACTCAACAGGAGACAACGCGCAGCTGGGCAGAAGCCCTGATCTCATATAAAAGCTTCTTCCGGCCCCGGAGCCGGATAAACCCCGGATTTTCTGCAGAGTTATTTCTGAGTCACAGGCCACACTTCAGCAATTATGCCTCCACAATGACAATGGCCAGACAATATAGCCCTTTCCCTGTTGCCACAACAATGTTTATGCCTGAATTCAGAGCAAATAATTATGCTGCAGCCGGACTCAAAACCATTTATTCCATTTCATCGTCCCTGAGCATTCAGACCGAAGCACACCTTTTTCAGCCACTACAAACAATTACTCAAGGCACCGGACAGCAGTCTGCTTATGAAACGTATAGTTTTGGGCCCAAACTGATGGCAAATATGGCCTTTGTTTATCATACACCTCCCGGACCACTGAGCATCAGCATGTCTTACTTTAACAAGGAGCAGGAACCCTGGGTATTTATGGTCAATTTTGGCTTTTTATTGTTTAATAATCAAATATTTATGTAGTTTTTGTTTTTTTATAAAAATTATTAAAATAGTTTATGCATCTTTGCGTGCCGATTAAAATGCTGATATTCAATTTTTTAAACATACGTTTAGGATAACAGCCGGCACAACAACACACATTCTATGGAAAATCAATATAAGATCCGGGCTGCCCGGGATAGCGACAAAATCCAGATCCATCAAGTACTAAGAGAAAGTATCGCCAAAGAAAAGAAACTTATTGATCCAAATCTTTTGCCATATGGATTTCTTGAAGAGTTTGTTGACAAAAGGATCAAAAACGGCAGCATGCTGGTTGTGGAAAACGCGTTGCACGAAATGGAGATGATTGGTGAAGTCCATGATTATCGGACCAGCAGCAGCCAGGATAGCTCCGGTGGTCAGTCATTGCAAGAGCTGTCGTTTATATCGCGAACCGACCGAAACAAAGATAATCGTGAAACCGATCTGGTTAACTGGTTGTTCGGAGAGATCCGCAATAATTACAGAGAGGTCTTCAGGGTAGAGTTAAATACTCCGGTAAGCAGTTCTGCAACTGTTGACCATTACAAAAACATGGGTCTTGTAGTAAAGGGAAATTATCTGGGTCGCCTGAAAAGCAAAACAACACCTTTTCACCTGCTTGTCCCACTGTCCTGGATAAATCCCTCATAAACCAGACATATCCCCCGTCACCTGCTAATTTGTTAATTTGTTAATTTGCTAATTGGTTAATTTGCTAATTGGTTAATTTGCTAATTTGCAAATTTTCACATTTTCACATCTTTTCTTACCTTTGAGGTCTTAAAATTCTGTATAACTTATAATTCAGGACAAATGGGTAATCATAAATTGATTTCACACAAAGCATCATTCATTTTAATGGTTTTGATTGCGGGCTTCTTCCCGGGGTCATGCGCTTCCGGACATGCTTCTGCAGATCAAAAAGAGTATCTCGTACAGATCAGTACCGATATGGGTGATATTACAGTAATTCTTTATAACGAAACACCCCAGCATCGGGATAATTTTTTGAAGCTGGCACAGGAAGGTTATTATGATGGCCTTTTGTTTCATCGCGTGATCAGTGGGTTCATGATACAGGCCGGTGACCCTCACAGCAGGGATGCAGAGCCTGGCGAACCATTGGGGAGCGGAGGACCTGGCTACACCGTTCCGGCCGAAATTCAACCCGGATTGTTCCATCAAAAAGGCGCACTTTCAGCCGCGCGCCAGGGTGACCAGATCAACCCCGAACGGCGTTCGTCCGGATCACAGTTTTACATTGTTCAAGGGCGCCGGTGGGCTCCCCAGGAGCTGGAAATGATGGCCCGCGACCGCGGAACCCCATTCTCTGAAGCACAAATGGAAAAGTATACCACAGTCGGAGGCACACCCCATCTGGATGATGCATACACCGTTTTCGGACAAGTCATTGACGGGATGGAAGTTATTGACAAGATTGCCGCAGTGGAAACCGGTCCGCGCGACCGGCCGGAAGAAGATGTAAGAATCAAGGGTATTACCGTGATCGAATAGAAGCAGTATGATAGAAAAAATAAAGGCACTACTCAGGGAAGCAGAGCGCTTTCAGGCAAAAGACCAGGAAGAACTGGAATCTTTCAGGATCAGAATGTTATCCAAAAAAGGCGCAATCCCGTCATTATTCCAGGATTTTAAAACCGTGGATCCTGATCAGCGCAAGGAAGTTGGTATGGAGCTGAATAAGCTCAAACAATTTGCTGCTGAAAAAGTACAACAAATCAAAGAACAGCTTGAAACAGAATCCATCAACCACAAAGCAGAACCAGACCGTCCGGACATGAGCATGCCTGCCGGCTTCAGCCCAATAGGCTCCAGACACCCCCTGTCTGTTATAAGAAACCGGATCAATAAAATTTTTGAAAGGATTGGATTTGTCATCTCAGAAGGACCCGAGATCGAAGACGACTGGCACATCTTCAGCGCGCTTAATTTTCCTGAAGAGCATCCGGCCCGCGATATGCAAGACACTTTTTTCGTGGGAAAAGATCCCGATATTGCTTTGCGTACACATACCTCGTCAGTACAGGTAAGGGTAATGGAAAACCAAAAGCCACCCATACGTACCATATCTCCGGGGAGAGTGTTCCGAAATGAAGCAATCAGCGCAAGAGCCCATTGTATTTTTCACCAGGTAGAAGGCCTATATATAGATGAAGGGGTTTCGTTTGCTGATATGAAACAATGTCTGCTCTATTTTGCAAGAGAGATGTTTGGTGAAGAAACACAAATCCGGCTGCGTCCCTCGTTTTTCCCGTTTACAGAACCTTCGGCAGAAATGGATGTGTCCTGCTCATTATGTGGTGGCAAAGGTTGTACCATTTGCAAATACAGCGGATGGATAGAGATCATGGGCTGTGGAATGGTAGACCCCAACGTACTGGAAAATTGCAACATCGACAGCAAAAAATACAGCGGGTACGCCTTCGGGATGGGGATCGAGCGCATCGCTATGATCATTTACCAGATCAAGGACCTGCGCATGTTCTTTGAAAACGACCTGCGTTTCCTCAGGCAGTTTACTGCGGCAATTTGATGATTGTAGGCATGTGATCTTTTCTGATTAAAAAGATTTCACCAGTAGAGTAGAGCCGGAAAGAAGCATAGGCTTCTTCCCTGCCCCCTCGTCAAACCGTACGTGCGGTTTTCCCGC
>SKSI01000004.1 GCA_007123065.1 Bacteroidales bacterium | reverse complement strand
CGCTCACTCTGACGGATCAGCTCTTCCTTATCAAAAGGTTTTCCTGTAACGCCTTCATAAATGGCAACGTAATTGTCTACGTGCTCAGGAATCTTATGCGGTTCATCTGCTTGCGCATTGCTTTCCGGCACAACATCATTCCAGCAAAGCTTGCAAAGTCCCTGCAACCCGAACCAGGTACGGAACATTGGCATATAGTGCAGTGCATTTGCCTTGTCTTCAAAGGAGGGGAGCTGGTTGTTAACCATATCCATAAAGATCAGCCAGGCTTCGTCGTGCTGCGGACCTTTATTGGTCATGGCATATCCACCCTGCTGAGCCAGTGACTCTTTGGAAACATATTGTGAATATTCAAGTCCTTTATTCTCCATACCAATATCCTGAAGGAATTGCGGATCGCCCCAGCCTTTTTCAGCAAAGATTTCCTTCATTTTCCGTACACCCAAACCGGAAGTAAGACCAAATCCTTCGCCACGTGCCAGTTGATGAAGCAACTCCAGGGAATCTTCTTCACTGCCAAAGTTCAGATCGAGTCCGCCGGTACGTTCTTTATTCAGGATGCCGTTCTCGTAGCATTCCATAATGAAAGCCACAATGGTACCCCAGGTAATGGTACAGATGCCATATGTGTCGCAATAGAAGTTTGCTTCAATGATATATTCGGGATTAAATATACCCAGGTTGGCACCGAGTCCGGCAGCATTTTCGTATTCCGGGCCATCAACAATTACTTTTTGTCCTTTGTATGGACCGGTTTTAAGTGCAAAATCATCTACACCTTTGGCGCAAGACATGTTGCAGCCTATCCAGCAGCCGTCAAAAACGCCCTGGGTGAAATATTTGTCGCGGAAAATGTCCGAGTGGATCTTATGACCATCATCGTGGCTTCCGTATTTGAAGTTATGAACCGGAAGAAGGTCATAATCGTGCATCACATTCACGATATTGGCAGTGCCTTTTTTGCGCATCTGGCATTGGTGGTCGTCCAGCTCACGCATTTCACGGTTGAAGCGCTTGCCCCTTTCGCGGATCTTTTCCATATCAGCGACATTGTTGAGGTTTCCTTTTACCCCTTCAATCCGTGAAACAATGGCTTTGATCTTCTTATCGCGCATTACA
The DNA here is from genome assembly GCA_007123065.1 of Bacteroidales bacterium. Taxonomy (GTDB): domain Bacteria; phylum Bacteroidota; class Bacteroidia; order Bacteroidales; family UBA7960; genus PUPG01. Next base: position 4,115 of record SKSI01000004.1, on the reverse strand, counting down.
GTACCCAAACCGCCACGACCTGCCTGCTTCAGGCGGATCTTCTTGCGCTTCACATCATAAAAAGTAAAATTGATCATACCGATCAACGAAGTTTCTGCAGCTGCCCCGGTTGATACAATTCCAATATTTTTGTAATCGTTTTCGTCCTTTGCAAACATTTCGGTAAGCTCTTCGACGAGGATGTGGCTGTCGACGCTAAGGCCCGGATCTTCAAAGATTTCAATCTTTTCATCTTTGCCATCAATATAAATAATCACATCTTTCTCTGCCTTACCCTGAAGCTCCAGAGCATCATAGCCGGAAAACTTCAAAAACGGGCCAAAAAAACCACCCACATTCGAGTCCATTACGGAATCGGTTTGCGGTGAGATCGACACAAGCAGGGATTTACCTGCACCTGAATACTGTGTGATACCGGCAACCGGACCGGGAGCGATGATGATCTCGTTTTCAGGATCATTCCATTTGGTCTCAGGTGTTGTTGCATCCCACAGCAAACGAAGGCCATAGCCTTTGCCACCGATAAACTTTTCTTTCATAACAGCAGGCACATCCTTTTCCACAACCTCATTGTTACCTAAATTGATGTACAAAATCTTATCAGTATACCCTCGAAACAAAGGAGTTTTCTGATAACCGACCTCTTTAAGGATCTTTCGCTTTGCTTTTAACTCTGTAATGTTCATATATTTTCCATTTTAATGATGTATGAATCAATGCGCACAAAACTACAAATTTTAAACAACATTATACAAAAATTACAACCAGAGTTGTTTTTTGATTCACATCTTATTTGCAGGGTTTGTATAATTAAAGCGTTCAATACAATAAAAGCGTTTATTCTTCATTATTTTTACACAGGAAAATCTTTTTAATCAGTCTGAACCCAATACTTATGTTAAAACGTTCCGGAATATTTTTTTTATTATTGATGGTGGCTTTGGGAATCCTGTTGTTTGCGTCATTCCTTCAGTCGGAAGAAGAGGGATCATCAGACAACTACGGGCAATACCTTTCCGGCTATATGATATCTGCGCTGCCTATAGCAGAAGAGCTGTATTTTGCCGGCGAAGCGGTGCCCATGCGCCGGCACGAGATTCGTGAACGTTATGACCGGGAGCTCTTGGTAAATACTTACTGGCAATCTTCCACACTGCTTCTGTTTAAGCGCGCAAATAAGTGGTTCCCGGTGATTGAGCCTATATTGGCGGCACATGGCGTACCGGATGATTTCAAGTACCTGGCTTTGATCGAAAGCGGTCTGATGAATGTTGTTTCACCGGCAGGGGCAACCGGGTTCTGGCAGATCTTGCAGGGAACGGGCAGAGATCTTGGTCTGGAGGTCAACAATTACGTGGATGAGCGTTATCATGTTGAGAAAGCAACGGCTGCTGCATGTGTCTATTTATTGGATGCAAAAGAACGCTATGGATCATGGACGATGGCCGCTGCTGCCTATAATATCGGCAACAGCCGTTTGCGCCGTATCAGTGAAAACCAGCGGGCGGATAATTATTACGACCTCTTTCTGAACGAGGAAACTGCGCGATATGTGTTCCGCATCCTGGCTGTAAAAACAATTTTTGAAGATCCGGAAGCTTCCGGTTTTTATTTCCGGGAGGAAGACCTTTACCCGCCATTGTCCTACCAAACGGTTGTTGTGGATACAACCATCTCTGATCTGGTTGCATTTGCTTTCCTTTACGACATCACATACAAAGACCTCCGTGATTACAATCCATGGCTGCGGGGTTATGAGCTACCGAACCAATCCGGAAAGACCTACGAATTCAAGATTCCTTTTCAGTAATGCCATCAAAAGTGCAATGGCATATACCGATTGGGCTAAGCCAAGTCAAGCTATGTGGTTGGTTAAACATTCGCTTCAAAGTCAAATCTGACCTGGGTATATATCTCTGCAATCTCATTCAGGGCTGTCTTTAATGATGCTTTTTCAATTTTATTCAAAGTATCTGCAAGCAAAAGATTATCAGGGTATTCATTTAGCATAATTTTTGCCGATTGCAACCGTAACCTTAAATACATCAGGAATTCATAAGCGTTTATGATCTCTTTCAAGAATGATGGATTTATTGTTTCTGATTTAGTGATAGCCCTGAGCCTGTTTACTGTATTTGTTTCACTCAATTTATTTTTTAAAGCATAAACGCGGGCAAAACCAACAACCGGCAGCATGGCTCTTTTTAAATCTATTGTTTCCTGCTTTTCGGAAAATGTCACTGCTTTCATGCGATGCACAGACTGTGCGAGATGAGAAAAGAATACTGCTTTTGCATCTGTTGTTTTCTTAATCTCATCTTTTAATTCATCTACAAGCGATTGTTCGCCATACACAAAGCGCATGTCAAAAAATATTGAGGTATCCAGAATGCTTTCCGGGTCACTATCTTCCACCCACTCCCTGAAATATTCCTTCCATTTTGAAACCGGCTGGCACCATTTCGGATTACCGGCCATCACTTTACCTTTACAAAACTCATAACCGATCTCATTCAGCCATTTATTTATTTTTTTTGCCAGTTCCAGAAAATATGCTTGCACTTCTTCTGTATGCTGACCCTGAAAAATAATGGCATTATCCTGATCGGTTTTCAGTGTCTGCTCCTCCCTCCCATCGCTTCCTAGGGCAACAAATGCAAATTTTACCGGAGGAGGGCCTGTTTTCTCAATAAGGAGTTCAATAACACGATTCGCAATGGCATCAGAAATAACGGTTGATATACGTGCCACATTTCCAGAATGCGCAGCGGAACCAAGCAGCAATGAAAATATCGCGGGTAATTTGTCATACAAACCCTGAAGTTGGCCAACCGACTCCGCCTTTTCAATTTTTTTTACCAAAAGCATGGACACATTTTGCTGGGCCTCACACAGATCCCTCTTTGTTACATAACCTATTGTTTGAAGCTGGTCATTTTTAACTGCCAAATATTCAGTACCCTCTTTCTCCATGCGTAACAAAGCTTCAAAAAGCAACCCTTTTCCCTTCACAAAAGGCACGGGAGATCTCATCACATTGAACACCTCTCGCGATTGATCTGTATTAGTGCTTAAAGCATCCAAAATAAATGCATCAGAGGAAAATACACCAACAATATCTTTTTTGTCTTTGGTCACGAAAAGCAGGTCTGTTTGTTTTCGCATCATCAAATCACCGGCTTCATTAACTGACATATTCATATCAATTGTTTCCGGTTCACGCAGAAAAAGATTCACTGACGAATTCATAATTGACAGGGCAGCTCTCAGTTCTTCTTCGAGCTTCTGTTCAGATTTGTCGCGGAGCAAATGCCTTGTTACTTCTTTAATAATGAAGATAAAACCTCGTTTGTCGCCAATCGCTATGTTAGATATTGTAACCACAACCCCAACATCTTTACCGCTTTTTGTGCGGAGCATCGCTTCTGCATTCAGGCTTTGATCAACACGTTCGCAAAAATCAGCAACAGAATCATCCTGAATAATAAACAGATCATCCATTCGCTTTTTCAAAATCTCCTCCTCTGAATATCCTGTTTGTCGCAGAAAGGGTTGATTGAAATAGATCAACTTCCCGTCCAGCCACATCAAAGTGCTTTCAGTGGAAGCATCTACGAGCATCTTATATTTCAACTGTGATTGTTTCAGCTCCTCCTCTGCATCGATCCGCTTGTTTTCAATGATAAGGCTCTGCCTGGTGATATAAAAAACGATTATGGCGATCAGCAACATGATGACCAGGGTTATGCGGACAAGCCTCCCCCCGATTGCTTTGATTTCCTCATTCACGTCCTCAAGATATATGCCCGTGCCAACAATCCAGCCCCAGGGTTCAAACCCTTTGACAAAAGAAAGCTTCGGAACAATTCGCGTGCTATCATCCTTCCATTGCCAATAATAATCGATATAACCTTCCCCGCCGTCTTCTACTTTTCTGACTGCTTCATAAAAAAGCCTGGTGCCTTCCGGGTCAGTATAATCAGAGATGTCTGTTCCATTGAGATCCGTTCGAAAAGGGTGCATGATCATCTCAGGAACCATATTGGTGATCCAGAAATAATCCTTTCCTTCATCACCATAACGAATATGCTTTATCCTGTTGATGGCCATCTCTT
>SKSI01000128.1 GCA_007123065.1 Bacteroidales bacterium | reverse complement strand
GCTCGCTCATTTGAAGAGAATGGGAAAAGTGTTTTTGTTTTGAAGATTGTTAATGGGCACCTGAAAAAGGAAAAATAGCTTGAGAATCATCAAAAAAGTTGCCATTACCGGTCCGGAGTCTACCGGGAAAAGCAGACTCTGCCGGGATCTGGCGCTGCATTTTAATGGGTTTTGTGTTCCTGAGTTTGCCCGGGCATACATTGACAGGTTGTCACGACCCTACACGCAAGAAGATATTTCAGCAATAGCAAAGGGGCAATTGATTCTTGAGCAAAAGGTTGTTGCACAGGCCGGGAGGATGGCAAGAAGCCCTGTTGTGTTCTGTGACACAGAACTTATTGTTACGAAGGTCTGGAGCCTACACAAATACGGGAAGTGTGACCCCTGGATCCTGAAGCAAATCCTTAACAACCATTATGACCTTTATCTTCTGTGTGATGTGGACCTTCCCTGGGAGCCCGATCCGCAGCGTGAGCACCCGGAGTTGCGAACCCATTTTTTTGATTGGTACAAGCGTGAACTGGACCAATATAAATTCCCATACCGTGTTGTTAAGGGAGACGGAAAACACCGTATTTGGAATGCGATAAGCTTCATAGAACCTGTGTTTCCTTGATTCTGTGCAGAACGGATACCCCTGTGTTAACGTCTGTTTTCTGAAAAATTCGTATCTTGCGATCGGTTTTCGCGTAATAAAAATACCATATCTAAATGAGAAATAACATCTTATCTTTTTTGTTTTTATCAGTACTTTTAACTGGTTCTCTCTGGATTCAACCCAATAAGGTCAGCGCGTGCGAACGATGCATAACGGCAGGTGTCCAGATTAATCAAGAGCTTACAGCCCGGGAACAAATTATTCCGCTTGTTGCCGACTTTGGTGCAACACGGGAGTTCATTCAGGACGAACTGCATTTTTTTGAATCACGCGATGTGGTCACACGCTACGCTGAGATCAGGCTTGATGACAGGATGAAAGGAAGTGGCTGGATCCGGAAAAATGACCATATCCTCGTTAATCTTTTTGAAGATATTAAACTTGAAGCTCACGTGCAACGTGCCAAAGAAAACGTAAATGGCAGTTTTTCCATTACCGCTGTGTTGCCTGATGGTGCCGGATATATGGTGCTGGCCACTACGGGTAGCCGAAGTCTTGGACATATTTTTATGCCTGGCGAAAAAAAATTCTTCAAAATTATCAGCGATCCGGATACCTACAAGCATTATCTGATTGAAATGGACGAGCAGGACAGGGATATTCTCGAAAGCAGTCCGCCCCTCATCCCTGAGGAGATACACGAAAAAGACATACAGGAAAGGGAAAGAATCAAAAATCAGCTGAAGGAGGATGATCTTGGCCCGGGAGATGTAGCGAATATCGGTGTGATGGTTGTATACACACCCCAAGCCGAGCACTGGGCGCAAACCAATGGAGGAGGAATTAACAATGTAATTGCCATCTCCATGGCAAACGCGCAGTTGGTGCTTGACAACAGTCAGACGCTGATGCTTGCCACACTGGTTCACTCCGAGCTTGTCAGCTATCAGGAAAGCGGTTCTTCTTCTGTCGATTTGATGCGCTTAACGACATCACCTGATTATACGCCATTTGGCGCTGATTACATTGGTTATATGGAAGAAGTCCACATTTGGCGTGATCAACACAGAGCGGACCTGACGGCTATTTTTACCCTTGCTGACGATACCGGTGGTATGGCGTGGTTGCTGACAAACCGTCACGGAAGTCCAAACCGTGCTTTTTCGATGACACGAATACAACAAGCCGCCACCGGCTATACGCATATCCACGAGATGGGACATAATATGGGACTGCATCACCACGCAGATCAAAATTTTCAGCCGGGCCCCACCAACTGGACTAACTGGCCTGATAATAAATGGTCGGCCGGATGGCGCTGGCTGGGTCAAAATAACGCACGTTTTGTCTCGGTCATGAGTTATTCAGGTGGTCAATATTATCCCGACGGACAGAATGCAACACAGGTACCCTATTTTTCAAATCCGCACGTAGTGTATCAAGGCAATTCCACCGGAGACCAGGTGAAAGCAGATAATGTGCACACATTGCTTGAGATAAAGCACGTGATCGCCAATTACAGACCCATGGGCCATGCCGGGGTTGTTACAGCTGACGCCACCAACATTACAGCTACGACTGCTGAATCAGGGGGCTTTATTGATGATATTGACGGACTGGATGTTACAGGCCGCGGCATTGTATGGAACCGTTCAGGAAATCCCACTGTAAACGACAACGAAGGGATGACAACAGACGGTTCCGGTACCGGAGAATTCTCAAGCCAGTTGGATGACTTGCAGCCCAGCTCATTGTATCACGTCAGGGCGTATGCTGTAACCGACAATAGCGTGATCCATGGTACACACAATATGTTTTCGACACTCGTTGCTTATGAGCCTTCAATAAGTACTGTTTTGGTTGAAGAGGTCACAATAAGTACTGCTCTGGCCGGAGGCAACATCTCTTTTGATGGCAATGTGCCAGTAAGCCAAAGAGGTATTGTCTGGAGTAAAGAACAAAATCCCAGCATCAGCAATAACGAAGGGATAACAAAAGAAGGCCCGGGTGATGGTCAGTTTATGAGTGTAATGACAGATTTAAAGCCTGAAACAGAGTATTATTACCGGGCTTATGCCACAAATATCATGGGTACCAGTTATGGTGGCCAGTTTACTTTTGAAACCATTGGCCCGCGTATTTACCCAAATCCCTCCGCTCACGAACTATGGGTAGAGTTTAAGAATGAGAAGGAAGGGAAAGTGCATGTAGTGCTTGCAAGTCTGCAAGGTCAGGTTATAAAACGTAAAGCCGTAGAAAATCAGGGTGAGGTCTCCGTGTTTTTTAATACTTCCGGAATCCGCGGAGGGATGTATCTGGTTTATGTTGAAGGCGATACCAGCTTTCCGGTTATGCGATTGATGATTGCCAGAGAGTCCTAATCATAATATTATGGGATCAAGGGGGGCATTCAGGCCAGGAAATTACCTGCAACTTCACTTTATTGTCGTCCTGCTTGGCTTTACCGCCATCCTGGGTGCACTAATTTCTTTGCCTGCCATCCAGCTTGTATGGTACAGGATGCTGATTGCCTTCATTGGGTTGTGGGTCTTTTTTCTGTTTTGGAAAATCCCTTATAAATTGCAGGCGAAGCAAATCTGGCCCTTGCTGGGTATTGGTGTCGTGGTTGCTTTGCACTGGATTACTTTCTTCCACGCCATAAAAGTCTCCAACGTCTCTGTAACGCTTGGTGTTTTCGCGTCAACTACTCTGTTTACAAGCTTTCTGGAACCCTTAACGCAAAAACGACGCATATTCTGGCTGGAGGTCCTGATCGGCATCATTATCATCGGGGGAATATACCTGATCTTTCAATACGAGTTTCAATACCTGGAAGGGATCTTATATGCACTCCTGTCTGCCTTGCTGAACGGACTGTTTGTGGTTCTGAACAGAAACATCAGCAACCGCCATCATCCCACGGTTATCAGCTTTTACGAAATGATTGGCGGATTCGTATTTATCACCGTGTTTCTGCTCATTTTAGGAGATTTTGATCCCGCTTTCTTTAAAATATCACAAATGGATATCATCTATCTGATGATTCTTGGATTGGTTTGCACCGCATATGCTTTTGCCGCCATCGTACACGTGATGAAAGTCCTTTCGGCATATACGGTTGTCCTGTCAGTGAATCTTGAACCGGTATACGGGATCATTATGGCGCGTTTCTTTTTTCCTGAAGCAGAGCAGATGTCGGCAGGCTTTTATGCCGGAACGCTCATTATTATCCTTTCGGTTTTTGCTTATCCGGTATTGAAAAGGAAAATCATCGCCAATAATGTTGACCAGGTGAATTGATGATTGGATATTCTGCGTCAATCAGTTGCATCAGTGTGATCCGTGTTCGATAATAAAATATGAGAAAATTTCCCGCACGAGCTTAGCAGGTATGCGAATTTGGTGATAAAAAACAATTACCAAAAACATCTCTTCCATCAAAACAAAAACCTACATCTGATTGTTTTTAAGTGAGGGTATTACACAATATGCCATTTTGTTGCTTAGCCTGTTTTAAATGTCAGGCATGTTAGAAATCAAAAAAATAAACCTATATGAAAACGATTGGAAATATTTTCTTTTATTGGCTGATTATATCGGCTTTCTCTTTTTACGCGGTGGATGTTTTCGCGAATGATGCTGAAAAATCTACCTCTTTCCATGATTTTGTTGTTGAAGACATTTTCGGGGACCCTTTTGATCTATCGCAACTGGAAGGGAAAAAGGTGATGGTTGTAAATACCGCTTCCAAGTGCGGATTGACGCCGCAATATGAAGAGTTGGAATCGCTTTACCGTGAATATGGCGGAGAGAATTTCACAATTATTGGGTTTCCTGCCAATAATTTCATGAACCAGGAGCCTGGCACAAATGAAGAGATCGTTGCTTTTTGTCAGGAGAACTATGGTGTGACTTTTTCAATGATGTCAAAAGTATCTGTTAAAGGCAGTGATATCGCTCCGGTTTATGAATGGTTAACAAGCGAAGCGTTGAATGGCAAGATGGATGTCCGGATCAGCTGGAATTTCCAGAAATTCTTAATTGATGAGAAGGGGCAGCTCCATGATGTGCTGTCACCTCGTGAAAGTCCGAGGTCAGAGCAGGTTCTTTCCTGGCTATCGGGAAATGCTGAATAAAGTATTTGTAAAGAAATGGAAAGGCCACGCGACGTTCAATCATGTGGCCTTTTTTGTTTTGGGACAAAACCGATGCAAAAATTATGCGTCGATGTTTGCATATTTGGCATTTTTCTCGATGAACGCTCTTCTTGGGGGTACTTCGTCGCCCATAAGCATTGAGAAGGTACGGTTTGCTTCTGCAGCATTTTCAATATCGACTTGTCTGAGTTTCCTGTATTCTGGGTTCATAGTTGTATCCCAGAGTTGTTCTGCATTCATTTCACCAAGACCCTTGTAGCGCTGAAAGTGCACACCGGTGTCTTTTCCGTTTTTTGAAAATTCCGCGATGATTTGTTTGCGTTCTTCATCACTCCAGGCATAGCGTTCTTCTTTCCCTTTTTTAACGAGGTAAAAAGGAGGGGTGGCAATGTAAATATATCCCAGTTCTATCATTTCCCGCATATACCTGAAAAAGAATGTCAGTATCAGCGTTGCGATGTGGCTACCGTCCACATCGGCATCTGTCATGATGATCACTTTGTGGTACCTGAGCT
>SKSI01000172.1 GCA_007123065.1 Bacteroidales bacterium | reverse complement strand
TCGCCTGCACGGCAAGAGCAGTTTGCTCTTCAACGACAAGGCGTCTGTTCAGGCGACTGCTTTGTCCTTGTGAAAGCAATGTGCCAAGCATCTGTACGGCGTAATAGTCCTCCGTTCCTTGCGCCGGGATATGGTAAGCCTGTATCAGAGCGGGAAGTTGGATTTTGTCATAAACGGTGTCACGCAGCTCCCGTGTACGCGTTGGCTCTACTGCGGTTGGTCTGATAATTTCTTGCGTGCTGCGCGGAATGTCGCCAAAATAGGCTTCAACCAGCTCCTTCGTTTCCTCGATGTTAATGTCGCCGGTAATTACGAGCACTGCATTGTTGGGTACATAAAACATATCGTGGAAGCCAACAATGTCTTCATAGGTAGCATTGCGAATGTGTTCATCTTTTCCAAGAATGTCAGATTGGTAAGGATGGACTGTAAATGCCCGCTTGATGGTTTCTGTAAGAATTCTTCCGTAAGGCTGATTGTCGCGGGTTTGCTTCATCTCTTCAGTTACAACGTCTTTTTGAGTGGCAATCCCGATGGAATCAATTACCGGGTGCAACAGGCGTTCCGACTCCAGCCACAGGCCAAGCTCCAGCTGGTTGCTGGGTAGCAACACGAAATAATTGGTTACATCAAAGCTGGTGTATGCATTCAATGCTCCTCCCGACATCTCAACAATCTCGGCAAACTCCCCACGCTCAATATGTTGGGAGCCTTCAAACATCAAGTGTTCGAAAAAGTGTGCAAAACCGGTACGGTCGCGGTGTTCGTTCTTCGCCCCGACATGGTACATAATATTGACAATAACATTGGGTGTGGTATTGTCTTGATGCAGGATCACATGGAGTCCGTTATCCAGGGTGTACTCCGTAAAATCAATTCGTCGCTCTCCCGCAAAGGCCGTGCCGGCAACCCACAGGAACACGACAGCAATCATAAAAAACAGTTTGTGCTTCATGGTTTATAGTGTTGAATGAATAATTGAATATTTAATCGATTACTTAATATTATAATGAACAGCGAAATTATTAAAATGTTTCAGTATTCCAGATCAAGTCCGAGTATTTTTTGCAACTTTTCCACTGCAGGGTTTTTTTTGATAAGCTTTTGCAGTTTTTCTGTGGGAAGATAAGCTTTCTCTTCTTTCTTCTTTGTAACAACGCGGGTTTCAATATTTATTTGATAATTCCGCAGTGTGTGTCTGAGGGCGCCCAGTATCTCAGCCTTTTTTTCACGAATCAGGTCGGCCTGGATCACATTGTCAATCTTGATAATAACTGTTCCTGTCTCGTTTATCACTGGTTTATGGCTGGTCATTGCCAGAGAAAGTGCCAGGCTGTCGTTCTTATAGGATGCAGCAAGTTTGTTCCAGGCAGCGGTGAACTGCTCAACGGAATAACTGTCTGAAGTCGTGCCGGCAGGTTCTTTAGTGCCTTCTGCTGCAGAAGTTTCAGGTTTTTCGTGCTGCTGATTGATTTTTAGACTGATTTTATGGATGGCACTTGAATCAACTTTTACCTTTACCGGTTCAGTTGCCTGTTTCGGTTTATCTGGGGTGGCATCAACCGGTTTTTGCGCAACGGGTTTTGTTTTTGGGACCGGTTTAATTTCCTGATCCTGCTGCAACATTGGCGGAAGTGTTGGTGTCAGGCTTTTTTTTTTACGTGTGCTGCCATTTGCAGCAAGGCAAGTTCAAGTGTGAGCCGTTTGTTGCTGCTGTTCTTGTAGGAGGTGTCTGCCTTATTATTGATCTCCAGGGCGTGCATCAGAAAGGTTGCCTGTGCTTTTTCTGCCTGGTCTGTGTATTTTTTCTGAATATCCTCGCTGGTTTCAATCAGCTTTACGGTTTCAGGATTTTTGCTTACAAGGAGGTTGCGCAAATGGCTTCCGAAACCGGTAATGAAGTCGGCACCCTCAAAGCCTTTCTGGATGATGTCGTCTACGAGCAAAAGCATTTCCGTAGTTTTTTCTTCCAGAATGAGATCTGTCATTTTAAAGAAGTAGTCGTAGTCGAGAACGTTGAGATTATCAATCACCTGTTTGTAGGTAACATTGTTTCCCGTATAACTCACGATCTGGTCGAAAATAGACAAGGCATCCCGCATAGCGCCATCTGCTTTCTGGCTGATGATATGCAGTCCGTGTGTCTCTGCCTCAACGCCTTCCTTCTCTGCAACATAAGCCAGTTGCCTGGTGATATCTTCTGTTTTTATCCGAGCAAAATCAAAAATCTGGCAACGCGACAAGATGGTTGGGATGATCTTATGCTTTTCCGTTGTGGCTAAAATGAACTTGGCATAGGCAGGAGGTTCCTCCAGTGTTTTCAAAAAGGCATTGAACGCCTGTGAGGATAGCATATGCACCTCATCGATGATATATACTTTGTAATTGCCAACCTGGGGTGGAATCCTGACCTGGTCGATAAGTGTCCGGATGCCATCTACGGAATTGTTCGAAGCAGCATCCAGTTCATGGACATTGAAGGAGTGGCTTCTGTTAAATGAGAGACAAGATTCACACGCGTTGCAAGCTTCGATATTTTCGGTAATGTTTTCGCAGTTGATAGTTTTAGCAAGGATGCGCGCGCAGGTTGTTTTTCCAACACCTCTTGGTCCGCAAAAAAGGAAAGATTGCGCAAGATGTTTTGTTTTGATGGCGTTCTTGAGGGTATTTGTAATGGCACGCTGTCCAACTACCATGTCGAATGTGGCGGGACGGTACTTACGTGCAGAAACAATGAATTGATCCATCTTGATACCCTTGATTTAAGGCTTACAAAGCTACGTTTTTTTGTGTAAAAAAACCCGGCACATTGGTTTTTTTATGCCGGGTTTTGATAAATGCTTCACGCTGAGTTGTTAAATCAGCCCTTTTTTATGTTTTTCTCCAATGGCTTTCAACATATCGGCAGTCATCGCGTCCAGGTCGAAGTCGGGCTTCCAGCCCCAGTCTTTCCTGGCGGCGCTGTCATCCACGGAGTTTGGCCACGAATCGGCAATGGCCTGACGGAAATCCGGTTCGTAAGCGATCTCAAAATCAGGAATGTGCTTTTTGATCGATTCGGCCAGGTCAGCAACATTAAAGCTCATGGCACCAACGTTATAGTCGCAGTGATAACTGAGCTTGTCAAAGTCTGCCTCCATCAGGTCGATGGTAGCCTTCAGGCAGTCGGGCATATACATCATTGGCAAACGGGTTTCTTCATTTACGAAGCAGGTGTATTTTTTGTTTTTGATGGCTTCGTAATAAATTGCCACGGCATAATCGGTAGTTCCGCCACCCGGGAGGGTTTCATGACTGATGATGCCGGGGTAACGAAGGCCTCTGACATCCAAACCATAACGCTTCACATAATAATCTCCAAGCAATTCACCTGCCACTTTGGTAACACCGTAAATGGTGGTTGGCTTTAGTATGGTCTCCTGGGGTGTGTTGTCAATGGGTGTGGTGGGACCAAATACTGCGATTGAACTTGGAACAAGAACCTGCTTCATCTTTCGCTCACGTGCCAGTTCAAGAATATTGATCAGGCCGTTCATGTTGACATCCCAGGCCAGCATCGGATTCTTTTCTCCTGTGCCCGACAGGATCGCTGCCATGTTGATGATGACGTCAATCTTATATTTGTCAACCACTTCCACCAGACCTTTGGTGTCAAGCGCGTCGACCACTTCGCAAGGGCCGGTTTCAGTTAGTTTTTCAGAAGGTTTTGTTTTTCTGATGCCGGCAACCACCTTATCACCGCCGTAAATGTTGCGCAATGTCAAAACAAGCTCCGAACCAATCTGTCCGGCCGATCCAATTACCAATATGTTTTTCATGTATTTGTTGATTTTTAAGGGTTTGTATAAAGTATGGTTTAGTGTTTATGGCAATTTGTCATTCTCAAGCCAACACTGTAACGTTCGGGGGCAAAAATAGAAATTTTTCTTTAATTAATTTGCCCCATCTGTTTATCTTTGTAGCTCGAAATAGCAAATTCTCAATTAATCATCATTAAAATAAAAAAAATTACACATGTACGGAAAAATCAAAGAACACCTTCAGCAAGAGATCAAAGGCATCCGCGATGCCGGACTGTACAAAGAAGAGCGCATTATTGTGACGCCACAGGATGCGAAGATCAAGGTTCAATCAGGCCAGGAAGTCCTGAACTTCTGCGCCAACAATTATCTTGGTTTGTCAAACCATCCTGCTTTGATACAGGCAGCCAAAGAGGGCATGGACTCACACGGCTTTGGTATGTCTTCAGTGCGGTTTATCTGTGGAACGCAAGACCTGCATAAGAAGCTTGAAGCAAAAATTGCCGAATATTTCGGCACAGAGGATACCATTCTTTACGCTGCCTGCTTCGATGCCAATGGTGGCGTTTTTGAACCAGTCCTGACACATGAGGATGCCATCATTTCAGACTCCCTGAACCATGCTTCTATTATTGATGGTGTAAGGTTGTGCAAAGCGGCAAGGTATCGCTACAAAAATGCCGATATGGCAGACCTGGAGGAAAAGCTTAAAGAAGCCCAGGCACAACGTTTCCGTATTATCGTAACGGACGGCGTGTTCTCAATGGATGGCAATACTGCACCAATGGATAAGATTGTTGAATTGGCTGAAAAGTATGATGCTTTGGTGATGGTTGATGAGTGTCATTCTGCAGGTGTGGTTGGCAAAACAGGCCGAGGCGTTACGGAACATTTTGACATCCGTGGCGAGGTAGACATCATTACAGGCACGCTCGGTAAGGCATTTGGTGGTGCGATCGGCGGGTTTACAACCGGCCGCAAGGAGATTATAGAGCTCTTGCGTCAACGCTCAAGACCCTACTTGTTCTCAAATTCATTGCCCCCATCGGTTGTTAATGCCGGCATAAAGATGTTTGACATGATGGCGGAAACGCATGAACTTCAGGATAAGCTGCATCGCAATACAGACTATTTCATGGAAAAGATGAAAAAGGCTGGTTTTGATTTGAAACCCACGCAGTCTGCCATCATCGCTGTAATGCTTTATGATGCTCCCCTTTCCCAGGAATTTGCAGCCAAACTGCTGGATGAAGGGATCTATGTAATTGGATTCTACTATCCCGTTGTACCTAAAGGGGAGGCGCGTATCCGTGTTCAGGTATCTGCCGCCCATGAAACAGAGCACCTCGATCAATGCGTTGAAGCGTTCATTAAAGTCGGCAAGAAACTCAAAGTAATTTAGTGTTTGGTTTAGGGTTGATGGTTTAGGGTTTTAAACCCTCAACTCTAAACCCTCAACTTTAAACCCTCAACT
>SKSI01000161.1 GCA_007123065.1 Bacteroidales bacterium | reverse complement strand
TAGTGACAGGGCTTGACCTGTCAAACCGAAATATAACCGGTAGCTGAAGACGGATGAATATGCAAATGTGAAAATTAGCAGATGTGCAGTTGCGACGGTTCAACCACCCGTAGTGACAGGGCTTGACCTGTCAAACCGAAATATAACCGGTAGCTGAAGACGGAAGAATGTGCAGATGTGAAAATTAGCAAATTAGCAAATGGAAAGACAGGAGGTTGGGGTGTTTATTGATGCAGTTACTACACCGGCTGCTTGTCCAGGTCAAAAACTACGCGATTCATTTTTGCCAGACCAGGGACTTTTATCAGGTCAATTTCAAGGGCCCGTTCGAATTTACATATGGTTTCAAGAGTGAGGTTTTCCTGTCCTTTAACAATCTTGTTTACATATTGCGGCGTTAATCCAAGCTTTTCCGCCAGGGCTTTTTGCGTGATATTCTTTTCCCGCAATGCGCGAAGGATTTTTATGGCAATTGCGAAAGAAAAATCCAGCCAAGCTTCGTTTTCCTGGCGCCATTTGCCTTTTTTAATCCATTTGTCATCTTTAACAGACCGGTTTTTTAATTTTTCTAAAGCTTTTGCAGTCATGGTGTTTAGTTTATTCAGTTTCAAAATATCCCAATGCTACATCAAAGTTTACCTTGCAAAATATTCGCGTTGTTTCCAGTTTTTTTAGTTCCTTTTGCAAATGCGGTTTGTCCATTTTTTTTGTCAACTTGATAGCGCCTCCTGATATCAAAAACAGATTGGTATCCAACCTAACAGCATAAATCCTGAGCCAACTTGGTCTTATTAAACCATATACCTTGCTTTTTTCAAATGGGTCCAGGCAATCAGGCTCATTATGCAAGGGCTTAAAAAGGCAAGACAGTGTTTGGTTTCTGTCTGTTTTTCCTGTTTCCGCAATTTGTATAATCTTGTTTTCCAGTATTCTTGCATCTCTTTTTGTCTTAAGGACTGCTTGCTCCACCGAAATGTGATCCCAAAATGGTCTTTCCAAATCTTCTCTTTGTTCAACAAAAAACTCTTCAAGATACTCCGCATCGTTCCATGTATCAAACAATCTGTCAAATTCATGCTGGACTTCATTTCCATACATGACTGAATAAAGGCTGTCTTCCACCAATGCAAATGTACGAATAATTTTCATTAAATCAACCTATGGGTTTATTTTTTGTGATGCTTCCATTGAAAAATCAGCATTATTCTATTGTCTATTCCTGCATTCCTGATTAATTTGGCTCAGATGATTTGGATAATGTTTAACAGAACACAAAATCTATTTTATTTCTCTTTTTATTAATTTTTTTTCTACAAATATAACTATTTTTTTTACAAACATTTTTACAAATGAAGACGGATGAATGGGTAAATTAGCAAATTAGCAAATGTGCAGATGTGAATTCGCGTTTATATCATGTGTGGAAATCCAAAAAAACCAGACGCTTCGGTCAGGGTTTCTCACGCTCGCGCAATGCTTTTCTTCAGGCTGCAACCTTACCTGCCTGAATAATCAGACACCACATAAGAAATAATGAGCAATGTGCCGGAGTGCCTGCTATTCGGATTTGAGTACAATGCCGGGCGCAACAGAAGCAACCTTTATAGCGTGATATGAAATGGTAAGTATGGTAATGATCAGGCTGACGGATGCAGCAAGTGCAAACGGCAGGAAGCCAACAGCGGTATAGTACGGAAATGTCTCAAGCCAGCGACTGAGCAAATAATACGATATGGGTGATGATATAATCAGCGCAATGGCCAGCAAAACAAGGAAGTCTTTAAGCATCAGGCCCGCGAGATTGAACAGTCCGGCTCCTGCCACCTTTCGAATGGCCATCTCTTTTTGACGCCGCTCGGCCATAAATGAGGCCAGTCCCAGTAAGCCAAGGCAAGCAATAAAAATGGCAAAGACAGAAAAAATGACAAATATCTGCTGCAGATGCTTTTCACTTTCATAAAACTCCATAAAAAGTCCTTTTATTGACAAGATCATGAAAGGTGTTGCAGGAGCAAACTCCATCCAGACTTGTTCCATGTGGCCAACAGCTTCCCGGTAGCTGGCAGGATCAATTTGCACTGTAACATTGTATGACCCTTCATCGTTCCAGAAAATCACCAGGGGACCAATTGGATTTTGCAAACTGTTGTAATGAAAATCCTCTACAATGCCAACGATACGCAGGTCATGGTCAACAATATCCGTGCGAAAGGTTTGACCGATGATATCTTCATAAGACCCTTCAAATTCAAAGTAATTTATGGCCTGCTCGTTGAGTAACACAGCATGAAGATGTTCTGAGGGGAAATCACGGGAGAATAATCGACCCTGGATCACTTCAATATCCATCATTGGCAGGTATTCGGCATTTACCTGCATAAAGGTATGCTGTTTGCTTTCCTGGCTGTTTCCCCGTGAAGATTCCTGCCAGGTGAAATATCCCGGAACCTGCGATGAGCGGCCAATATCAACAATCCCGGGGTGCTCCCCGAGGGCTGTACGAAAAGCATCCCAACGTTGGTAGGTATTCGGTTCCAGACGCAACAACACTTTGTCATCAAGATCTATCCCAAGGTCTCTGTTTTGCATATAGCTAAGTTGCTGGTTGATCACAACCGTAGCAGTAATCAGCATTAAGGTTATCGCAAATTGAAAAACGATCAGTATTTTTCTGAAAAATGATCCCCTTTTACCACCTGCTTTTTTGCCTTTCAGTACATCAATCGGCACTACGGCAGTTAAATACATAGCCGGATAAATCCCTGACAAAATGCCTGTAACAACAGTTCCCAGCAACAGCAACAGCACGATATACCCTGTACTCAGACTGTAAAGCGTGAGAGAAATGCCGGAAAAATCCCGGTACCATGGCATAACTATTTCGAGAAAGAGCAGTGCGCACAGAACAGCCATTACGGTTACCATAACCGATTCGGTTAAAAATCGCAGGACAAGCTTTCCGCGCTTACCTCCCAAAAGCCTGCGTATACCAACTTCACGTGCCCGCGCGGTTGAACTGGCGGTAGCCAGATTGATGTAATTGACTACGGCAATCAGCAGAATAAACACAGCAACAGCAAGAAACAGTCTTACAGTTTGCAAGTCACCGGTATCTGCGGGCCCGGCATGTTTTACATCATCGGCAAAATAAATATCATGCAATGGCCGGAGAAAGAAATCGCGCTCAATCTCAACACCATGAAGCGCCTTCAGTTCATTAAAAAAAGCATCATTTGCCTTCTCTTCAAACGCACCAAGATCCGTTTCAGGCTTTAAACGCAGAAAGGTTGAATAGTTCCATGAACCCCACTGAAAGAGAAAGTCGTAATCTTCAGCAGCGTAGTAACTGCTCAATAAATGAAAAGGCATTATGCCTGCAACCCTGATGTGGGCATGTGTTACATCTTCTATCACCCCGGTAACCATCAGATCGTTTCTGTCGCCATAACGCAACACCTCGCCCACAACATCGGTTCGGCCAAATATTATTTCTGCAATGCCCCTGGTAAGCACAATGGAGGCAGGGTTCGTTAATGCCTGCTCCGGATTTCCGACCAAAAAGCGATATGAAAAGATATCAAAAACAGTACTGTCAGCAAAAACCAGATCCTGAACCGTGTGAGGATAACCATCGTGCGTAAGGGTTTGATGAATGTGCACTGTCATCATACGCGTCATGTTTTCCACTTCCGGAAAGTTTTCCTTCAAATAAGGCCCATGAGCCGTTCCAAGTAGCGCCCAGTCCTTTTTCTCCAAACGATAGACATGCTCACTGTGTTCGTGCCAGCGGTCGTATGATCGCTGATCTATGATGAAAAGCAAAATCAATAAGAATACAGCTATCCCAAGGGCAAAACCAAAAACATTAATCAGCGTATAAAATTTTTCCCGGAAAAGTAAACGCACAATCTGTTTGATATCCAAAAATCCCATCATAAAAAAAATATTGTTTTCTTAAAATAAGCAACAAGCATACCAACGAAACTAAGTTGCTATATGCCTGATAAATACATATCAAAAGCAAAAAGAGCATTGTACGCAATTGAACATATATGGGTTCGTTTTCGTACAAAATGACGATTATCACAGGTTGACTTTGATTATTGATAACACAGGTGAAACGTATTTGGCAGGTTTATTCTTATGATTATCCGTATTTTTGCAACAAAGGATACAGCATGTCATCTGAGCTAAACAGATACTTCATCCGTTTGTCATACCTTGGCACCAACTACCACGGATGGCAAACTCAGCCCAATGCCGTGAGTGTGCAGGAGTTGCTGCAGGACACATTGGGCCTTGTTTTGCGCCAAAAAACAACGGTGACAGGTGCGGGAAGGACGGACACCGGAGTGCACGCCCGCGATTTTTACGCGCATTTTGATACAACGCTGAGTGCGACAGAAGTAAATGACAAGCAACTGTGCTTTAAGCTGAACAGGATTTTGCCCCCAGACATTGCTGTTTCAGATATCCTCCCGGTATCTGCAACCGCGCACGCACGTTTCGACGCCGTCAGCCGCACCTATCAATATTTCATTGCTACAAAAAAAGATCCATACAACGCAAATACGGCATGGCTTTTTGAAAGATATTTAGATATCGGCGCCATGAAAAAAAGTACAGAGATTTTGTTTAAACACACCAATTTCGCCAGTTTCTCCAGGTCAAACACACAGGTAAAGACTTTTGACTGTCAGATCATGAAAGCTGAGTGGCGCCAACAAGATCACCTGATCATTTTTGAGATCCGTGCCAACCGGTTTTTGAGAAACATGGTTCGTGCACTGGTTGGAACCATGGTGGATGTGGGTCTGGGCAAACTCACACCAGAAGCTTTCGAAGAGATCGTTTTAAGTCAGGACCGAAGAAACGCCGGTTATTCAGCACCGGCAAAGGGACTTCATCTTTTTGAAATAGCATATCCTGAAGCTATTTTCGTGGAAAGGGTGTAGTGAGTGGGGCCTTTTTTGTTTAGGGTTTAGGGTTTAGGGTTTAGAGTTTAGAGTTTAGAGTTTAGAGTTTAGAGTTTAGAGTTTAGAGTTTAGAGTTTAGAGTTTAGAGTTTAGAAAACACACCTGGAATCAACAAATCAACAAATCAACCTTAACCTTAACCTTAATCCCGAATCGTAAACTCTCGGGACTTCGCTTACGCTCAGCCTTAACCTTTATTACTTCTTCCTTTTCAGCGATTTAATCCGTTCAGCCAGGGGTTTGGAGGGTGCCTGATCTTCCACTTTCGGATTTGTGGAACCTAAAAGGAAACCATAAGGCTGCATCCCATCAACTTCATCAAAAATCACCTT
>SKSI01000042.1 GCA_007123065.1 Bacteroidales bacterium | reverse complement strand
TTACACTGCTTTCAGGTAGAATGTGTGGCATTTTCTTTGTGCTTCCTTTGTGTCCTCCGTGTCATTGTGGTTAAACTACAAATACACCCATCATCCTTTAACCCAGGCGCATACTAAACGCGTTTAAAAACCAACGCGCAATGTAAAAAACCCGCCGCCATCAACCGGAACAAAGGCCATGTCAACCTCACGCTGCAAACGGCGCTGCTGGCCTGATTTCACAAGCATCATAACACCCAGCGGAACCGCCACGCCAAAGGCCACATAAGAAATCAGTTGATGCTGCTCATAACGGTTGTAAATGCTGGTTGCATCCGAAGTAGCTGTTTTGTATTCATCGGCCAGCTGCATGGTCGAATACTGAAAATACGCCCCTGCCCCTGCTGTCGCCAAAGCTGCCGTGCCGTACCACCGTTTTGACCTTTTGTGCCGTTGCACTTGCTGCAGCATGCTACCCTCAAAGGTCTGCATGGTGAAGGTTAGCTCATGCTCAAGTCCTTCCCGAATCTCTACTGTCTCATTAGCCTCTAAAAAGCCATCCTTAACCACGCTTACATCGTAACTGCCAATTAGAAGTGGCAACACCGCAGGGGTGGTTTCTGAGCGTTTCCTTCCATCAATAAAAATTTCCGCGCCCCTGGTTTCAAAAGGCTGTGTTTCTATGCTTAAAACTCCCTGGCGCGGACGTGGTGTCAGATTGATATTTTCAGTTTGTCCAACCACCACGAACACCTCCCGTTCGTCATCGGTATGCAAATCTTGTGTGGCTCTTAGACTGTATTGGCCCGGTGAAAGGTTCGCACGCCAGTTACCTGTTGCCACGCGGCGACCATCTATGTAAATTTCCGCCCCTTCGGCAGTTACTTCAAGGGTGCCGAAATTCATACTCATAGCTATAAAACGCTCTGTTTTTTCTGAATCACTGACTACTATTTGTTCATTGGCATCCGAATAGAGGTCTTTTGAAAGTCGCACATTATAGCGGCCGGAGGGCTGTTGAAGATTCTCATAAGGTGTAGTGCCAACCTGCCTGCCATCCAGAAAAACATCAGCACCGTTAGGGTCAGAGGTGATCAAAAGATGTCCGAAAGCTGCTCTAAGGTTAATGTCAAACTGTTTGTCATCACCATCTTCAATAAAAAATGTTTCGGTATACTCGTGGTAGAGGGCTTTTCGGATTTTCAGCTCATGCTGACCGCTGCTGATTTCTCCACGGGGAAGCGGGCTTGTGCCCAGTGCACGTCCATCAAGCAAAACTTCTGCCCCTGAAGGTGTCGAATTGACCTTAAAGTATCCAAAGCGGGGTTTCATTTCAACCACGGGGAGATTTACCGTCGCACCCTCACCCAACAAAAACTGCTGGTTATGCTCGTGATACATTGGATGACTAAGCATTAGCGAATAGTTGCCGGCAAGTTGTCGTCCCTGGTAGGGTGTTGTTCCCACCCGCTGTTCGTTTAAATAGACTTCAGCGCCAGGAGGGTCACTTTCAATTATGATATAGCCTGGCAGAGCCAGTGTGGTGGTTGCCTCTCCGGGTTCAAGTGTAATGTCTATTACTTTGTCTTCCTGCACATCAATGGTCTGGGTGAGTTCTGCAAAACCATCCTTAATAAAGCGAAAACTATGTTGCCCCTTAGCAAGGCTGTGAACGGAGTTTCTTCCCGGAGACAACACAGGTGCCATGTTACCCGTTTGAATCAGCACATTATCCTGGTTTATCCGGAAGGTGACCTGCATAAGGTCAGTGGTGGGCATGGCAATGCCCTTTGTGGCTACCACCATGCGGTAAACCATGTTTGGTTGTGCAGGTTCGGGCAGCTCCACGTCCTTTGGGATGTATGAGGATGCCATCAGCGTTATGCGCCGCTCCCGAGGGGCAACATATACCCAATAACCTTCATCTTTATGTTCAACATCCACAATGCCGATGTTCGAATCGAATAGCATTCCGTTGATGTTGGTAATAACTTTCACCAGTGCCGCCGGCTCGTCGTTCACCGTTCGTTTTTCGTAGCGCCGAGCGGCTAGATCAGTGGGGTCAGCGGCGAAGGAGCGGACGTCGAACTCCTGGGCGGAGAGTCCCGGCATCATCCAGAGTATCAAAACAATAAGTATCAAATATTTCATTGTGCCATTTTATAATAAATACAATTTCGTTTTGCGATATATGGATTTAGGTTTTTTTGATTATTCATTGATGGTGTTTATGGGCGCTGGAGCAACATAAAGATGATTGTTGTCGATAGAAAATTCAAGAGCCGGTAATGTTATGGTGGTGCTTACCAGCTCCGTGCTTAACGACATCATCAGGCTTTGATACAGATCACCAACTTGTTTGAAATGGATGCTGCCTGTATGAGCCATGTCGGCAACCGTGCCCAACATTATTGTCAGCATGGCATGCCATAACCCATTGTGCAGTGGCTGTTTCATAAGAATATGATCATCAGCTGCTGAAGGGTCTGGTGTATTGGATTGCCGGGTATATCGAAGGTTTTGCGCGGGCATATCAGAAATAGTATCTCCGCTTAGTTTGGTCAGCGTGTTTGTTATGCGATTTATTTTTTTGTATTGATGCGAATAATACGCATTTACAGTATCATTGTCCGTATACACATCCATGTTAAGTTGTTCATCGATCTGAATACGATTGCCTGAAGCTGTAGCACGTGAATACAATCCTGCCTTCAATTGCCATAATGTATTATTTTCTTGATCATTACACGGTTTACGATTTTTAGGAATGCTCACCAATAGGATTGTCTCTCCAAACTGTGTATGGTGGGTGTTTATAATATTCAGTTCGTTTATGCCTAAAAAGCACCGAATGTTAATCCCTGTAAATTCACTATATCTGTTTTGAACCCCAGCATCCCTTTCTACACCATAATATTCTCTCATATTAGCAACGCCGGCATCTGTGCTAAGCATAAACATGGTCAAAGCACGTTGAAGCGCTATGATCTTCCCGGTATCTTCATCCATTCCCGGATCAGACACCCCAATAATATAAAGACTGTCCTTGCATTCTTGGCTTAAAGGGAACACCCAATTGGGCAATTGCTCCGGATGTAAGAAATTTCCTATTCGATGATCCTCGACTGTATCTGGTTTCTGAAGAGCTGCTTCAGAATTAAACAACTTCTTAAATTCCTGATAATTTCTTTCCAGCTCCTGTTCATGACGGGGTCTTTGACTTTGTCCAAATAACAAAAACGGGAAACAGGCAAAAAAAAGCAGTACAGGCAGAACCTTTTTCATATTTATCAGTGCTTAAAAAAAAATGTCCGAACTCCTTTACCGGATTATTGACAAAACCCTTTGTTAATCAATTTCATTAAAACCTGAAATCCTCCAGTCCGTAAATGCTTCCATCGGGATTCTTTTCGGGCTGCCAGGTTCTTACATATATTTTTGGGTTAAGCGTATCATTCAGATCAATCATCAAAAACAAGTATCCTTTGTCAGCGTATGTAGATGAATAATAATGCTGGGCGATCTGGATGCCATACACCTTATCATCGCGCTGTGTCTTGCGTATCTGGTTGTCTTCAAAACGGATGTTGATGAACTCATTGCGCTGGAATATTCTTCTTAAGCGACTGATATACTCAGACTTTGAAAGCCTGATATATTCTATTTCCGTACTGGACAGGTTGCCATACATTCCTGCCACGTTTTCAACCGGTTCGATGGAGCGCTCTACGACGTTACCCACAATAATCAGCGCATTCTCATCGAATATGGCATCCAGGTAGTCAATGCGCTGCAATGCAAAAGCGGTTTTGTAGTCTTCCATAAACTTAATCATAAAGTATTTGTCTTCTTCTGAGCCAAAACCGGCGGGTTTATTAAGGATATCGTTGATGGCAATATCGCTCAGGGCATAAGACAAACCGCTTATCTTACCTTCTTTGTCGAGGGAAAAAACCACGTTTTCAATAAAGCGCTCACGGTTATTATGGTATGAAAACAGCATAGGCACCGAACGTACCATCACCTCGTTGCCTACCTGCATCATGCGCAAGGTGTCCCTGTGGTTTTCGAGCACCTTTACGTTGCCCTGGGCAATAAGGCGTTGAAAAATTGTGTAGCCCAAAGGGGTAAACTGGTTTCTTACACTTTGATGATTTCCGGTACGAATGGCGTCAACCACAGATTCAACTGCATTGTGATAGGTTTCATAATTGGGGACACTGTCGTGAATCAGGGGAGTTGCCTGAGGGTCAGTGACAGGAGCCGTTCTTTTGTCTGCAAACTCTATGCGCATCTCTGCACGTTCAAAGTATGGAAGAATCACGCTTTGGACCATCATGTCCACTTCAGGTTCCAGGTGTGCCTTGTTGGTGTATTCATATTCGATGCGAAGACGGAGGGTGTTGAACTCGGTGGCGGCTACACCATCGAGCAAAGCATAACCCATCCCGTTTGAAGCGCTGTAAATGCCCGAAAGTCCATCCCCAAGCCAGTAGGTGTAGTCCAGATCCTGAACGGGTTTGTCGCGGTAATAAAAATTCAGGTAAACCCTTTTTTGTGGTGGGTGTTCACGCTCTTCCACAGAGGCTATTTCTGCCCTCAGGAATGAAAAGATGCGACTAATACGGTCGTTGAGGGTGAGCATCAGTGGCATTTCGTATTCTCCGCCAAAGTGGAAGCGCAGACGGGTGTTGTCGGGATGGCTGCGTGCCAGCACCAGCGCCCAGTAGTTGTAGCGAAGGGCATCGGCGATACGCCGCTCTTCGCGGGCTGTATTGGCAAGCAGCACAAAGTCATGTATCATCTGCTCGCGCTGACGGAAAGCTTCCTGCATATCTTCCCTGGTGATGTAAACCAGTACCTCCACGTGCCCGGGCTCTTCTTTGAGCAGCCTTTGCTCGTAACGGTTGATCACGGCGCTGGAATAGGTGTTCACTACGCTTTCGGCATAAATCTCGACATCGTCGCCGGTATCTTGCACCACCTGCGTGAAATCGCTTTGTATCTGCACTGAAATGCTTTCTGACAGTTCTGCCAGGGCATTGCGACGCGCTGTCTGGTAGTTGCTTCCGCTTCCTGTGCCGAAGTAGTAGTTTCCGGAGGTGCGGATGAAGTCAATGCTCTGGCCGTGCACGGCGCAAAAACCAATAATAAACGAAATTGTTAAAAGGAGGGTTCCCTTAAGGAAAAGTGCGTTTTTCATAGCCTGGTTATATATAATCAGCCCTTGAGCAAGCCTGTTTTGTTGTTGTTTTTGGCTAATTTAACAATATTTTGCAAATATTCCTAAACTTGGGGTATCCCTTTAAAAGTAATTCAAATTTCAGGCTTTCATTCAGTAACCCATGGTATAATTAAGAGGCGGTGTATGTTTTAAATAAATCAAAGGTTCAAAT
>SKSI01000022.1 GCA_007123065.1 Bacteroidales bacterium | reverse complement strand
TTAACTGGGGACAGGCAGAGCTGATCAGCTATTATTCAGCAGATGGTGTCCCCCTTCAGGGAATTGTTATCAAACCCGGGGATTATGATTCATCAAAAAAGTATCCGGTTTTTGTGTATTATTATGAAAAGTTTTCCCAGCGGCTGCATGACTTCAACCAGACAGTCATTAACCACCGTCCGGGCTTTGGTTATTATGTCAGCAATGGTTATGTGGTTTTTCTGCCCGACGTGCATTTTGTTGAAGGCCGGCCGGGGATGTCTGCCGTGAAGTCTCTTGTGCCCGCGGTGCAAAAAATTATAGATAAGGGTATAGCCGATCCCGATGCGATCGGTCTGCATGGTCATTCGTGGAGCGGCTACCAAACCGCCTACGTGGTTACACAAACAGATTTGTTTAAAGCGGCAATTGCCGGTGCACCAGTATCGAATATGACAAGCGCATACGGTGGAATCCGTTGGGGAAGTGGACTGGCCAGACAGTTTCAATACGAAACAGGCCAAAGCCGTTTGGGGGCATCCATTTTTGACCGGCGTTACCTGTATATTGAAAACTCACCCTTGTTTTATGCCCATGAGATCAACACCCCGCTGCTGATTATGCATGGTGATGCGGATGAAGCCGTGCCATGGGAGCAATCCATCGAACTATACCTGGCTATGCGCAGGGCGGATAAGGATGTGATCTTTTTGCAATACCGCGACGAGCCCCACCATCTGCAAAATTATCCCAACAAAATTGATTACACGATCCGGATGAAAGAGTATTTTGATTACCACCTGCGTGGCATGGATCCTGCGCCCTGGATTATGGAGGGTGTACCCTATTCGGGTAAGTGAACAGTGAACAGTAAACAGTGAACAGTAAACAGTGAACAGTGAACGGTCAACGTTATTTAGGCATTGACCACGCATTAACAACAAACAAAGAACAAAAAACAACAAACAAAGAACAAAGAACAAAAAACAAAGAACAAGAACCTGTACGGGCGAATTGCAATTCGCCCCAACAAAAAACAAAGAACACATACAATGACCCATCCTTTATTTCAAAAATTTGATTTATCTGGAACACCACTCAGCAATCGCATAGTAATGGCTCCATTGACGCGCCGCAGGGCGGACCAGCCGGAACTTACAGCCAATGATATGATGGCAACGTATTATAAGCAACGTGCCTCTGCCGGTTTGATCATTGCGGAAGGAAGCCAGATATCCCCGGAAGGATACGGCTTCACAGGTTCTCCCGGTTGTTATTCTGAAGAGCAGGTTGAAGCCTGGAAAAATGTCACACAAGCGGTGCACAATGCCGGTGGAAAGATTTTTCTTCAACTCTGGCATGTTGGACCGTGGTCACACCGGCTGATTCAGCCGGAGGGAAAACCCCCGTTGGCAGCATCTTCTGTAACGCCCTCCGGAGAGGTGCTAACTCCTGCAGGAAGAATTTCCTATGAACCATCCCGTGCCATAACTGAGGAAGAAATATATAAGACTGTCAAAGATTTTGGCCGTGCAGCACAAAATGCCCTAAAGGCTGGATTTGACGGAGTGGAGGTTCATGGTGCCCATTCATACCTGATCGATCAATTTATTATGGATGGTACCAACCGGCGTGAAGATGGTTTTGGCGGCTGCATCGAAAACAGGGCGCGCTTTCTGTTTTTGGTCCTGGATGAGGTGCTTCGCCATGTGCCGACATCGCAAGTGGGCCTGCGATTGTCGCCCCGGTCGGTTAAGGAGGGGATGGCAGACTCCCGACCGAAACAAACTTATGGGTTTATAGTGGAAAAACTGAATGACTACAACCTTGCCTACCTGCACATCAGTGAAATGATGACCCCGGAGGAACGGCTTAAAGACCCGGGTAGGAGCGTTGTTCCATTTTACAGAAATCTTTATGATGGTGTTTTGGTCTCTTGCGGCGGCCATGGGCGAGAAAGCGCCAAATCTATCATTGATAATGGGATTGCAGATCTGGTTGCTTTTGGCAAACCATTTATTTCAAACCCCGATCTGGTTCGCAGGTTGCAAAACAGCTATTCTCTGGCGATGTACGATAAATCGACATTTTATCATGGGGGAGCTAAAGGCTACATAGATTATCCTGAATACAACAAATCATAATGTGGTGTCTGAAGAAAAAAGGAGCGGTTGTCAAGCCAGCTCCTTTTTTACCAAAAACTATGAAGAGAAGTTGCAAACATATACCAGTTCCACGTGCTAAACAATACCATCTGGCAGGTATTTTGTGATTATTTTTCATTAAGTAACAGCACCTATTTAAAAAATAAGGGTAAGCCGCAATATTAACAGACGTATCTTGAAAAATATTGAGCTATCTGAGAACAACTTTCTCTAAAAAAATCATAATACTTATATTTTTGTATCTTTATCAAACATTTAAATATTTGTTTCTTTAATCCTCCGCTCGTGATGTATCTTTTCAAAATTTTAATGAGGGGGCGATTCGCCTTTTTGTTGAGAACCCTCATGGGTTTATTGTTTTTTGCCGGTTTCTTTTTCGCTTGCTCAGGTTTCGATCAGTTTGATGATTTAGAAATTGAAACATTTTCACCGGAATTTGGCTTTCCTTTAATTAACTCTGAAATCAGCATGGAAGAATTGCTTAATATCCAAACAGGCAATGGTCTTTCAGTTATTGAGGTTGTCAATGATGACCTGATTATTAAATACTTTCAGGATGCAAGCTTCAATCCGTTCCTGATACTGCCAAGCAAAGCGATACATGAAACCCTGCCTGTATTGCCCTATTCTTTTGATGTTTTTTATGAGGATTATGCCATTTTGGGGAGTAGTTCCGAGATTAAAAAACTTCATTTAAAGGAAGGAAGCGTCTCTGTATTATTTACAAAAGACTTTGATGAGGATGATGTGTATATAAGCCTGCATCTTCCGGGACTCACTGCAGATGAAGAAACGGTGTTGATCGAAGCAGATTGGGGAAATGGATCAGATAGCTCTGAACACCTTATTGATCTTGAGGGAAGTATTCTGGAACTGTTTCGTATTGAAGATGGTGATACACTCTACAACACCCTGACTTATGAACTTGAGTTAAGCTCAGAGGGAAATGCCTCTGGCAATGTGGAAGTGTATTTATTGGTTGACTCGCCCAAATATGAAAAGTTTTTTGGAAACATTGAGTTTTCCGAAGAAATTTCGGAGATCGACCTGCAATTCGACCTTCTTGAGTCAGTTACAGCAGACCCATTTATATATTTAGGGCAAGCTTTTCTTGAACTGGGAATTGGAACAAGCGTTGGAGTTCCATTTTCTTTGTTGCTGGACACACTTTTGTTTGAAAACGCTGATGGCGAATTTTATTTTCTTGCAAATAAAGTTGATCTGCCTCCGGAAGGAGATCACTGGAGGCATTTTAACATCGGGGAAAAGAATTACCCCGACTATGCGCTTCCGGAAGAACCTTTCACGCTTACCAACTTCAGGATTAATAATGAAAATTCAACTTTGGACAGCTTGTTTGCTTTTTTGCCAACACGCCTGAAGCTGTCAGGGGAATATGCACTCGGTGATTTTGATCCGGCAGATCCGGTTTCCAATCCATATAACTTTTTTGTTCTTGACACGAGTTCGGTATATATAAGTACCCGTCTTGAAATACCTTTTGTCGATGTTGTTATGGATTTGGCCCTTGAATATCCAATTACTATTGAATCCTGGCCAGATCTGGACGAAGACGACCTGATTCAGGATTTTGAAATATCTTTAATTACAAAAACCAGGAACAACTTCCCGCTTAGCTTTTCTATGCAGGTTGATTTTTTGGATGATGATGGAAATATCATTGATTCGGTGTTTGATCACGAAACCCTGCTGCATATTATAGAGAGCCCGGATGTCGATAACAATGGAGATCCCATAGGTTTTCAGGAGACATCTTTTGTTATTTCACTAAACAAAGAAAAGTTCGACAGGATTTCAGCTTCTTCTAAAGCAAATATGTCCTTTCGGGTTGTATCCTCCGGGGCTATTGAAAATACCGTTAATCTGAGACCGTCTCAGCTTCTGGGGGTGCAAATGGCTTTGATTCTTAAAGCAACTATCGGAGACACCCCCTATTAATCTTTTTTCAATTTATTGATTTATAATTAAATATATCCAGCTGTGAAAAAAATATTTGCTCTTCTGGTTATTATTGCTGCTTCAAAACTGGTAAGTGCTCAGTCTGAACTCATAACACCCTTCTTTAATGATCTGTTTCAGACAAGCTACCTCAATCCGGCTACAAACCCGGATCATTCGATCAGCATTGGTTTGCCAGGCATATCATCTGTTCAGATGCAATTTATTCAGAATGGCTTTATGCTAAACAAAGCAATCGACGGCAATACTTTAAGTGTTCAAAAGATTTTAGATAACATGTCAAATCAGAATATGTTGTATCTTAATGCTGATATCGACATTCTGCATTTTCGAATCAGAGTTGATGATACATCATATTGGTTAGGCGTCAGGCAAAGGCACAATTTTAGCTTCTTCTATCCAAAAGAGTTGTTTGAGCTCGCCATAAAAGGGAATGCCCATCTTGTTGGACAACACATGAACATGGATGAATTCGGATTGGACGCAAATATTTACAGAGAATATACTGCCGGAATGTCCAGGGCGGTTGATGACTGGTATTTTGGAGGCCGGATCAGTTTTTTGAATGGTCTGTCATCTGTGTACCTGAACCCGGATGTTCTTGAACTGCATGTACTGGATGATATGTTTTCGCATTCTTTTAATACGAATGCCATATTTTATAGTGCCGGAATTCCTTTTGATGAAGATGTTGATGACAAGTGGGTAAGTGACTATCTGACCAGGATTAGAAATCCCGGGTTTGCAATTGCTTTTGGCTCGGATTACCATGTTGATGAACAGTGGAACCTGACTTTTTCTGTGACCGATATTGGTTTTATCCGCTGGAATGACAACACGCGTAATTATCAGGTCAACGGTATGGCAGAGTTTAAGGGTTTGGATATTTTGTCAGATTTGCTTGACGGGAAAGATATTGCTGTAGGTGACGCTTTTGATGAAATCATTGATGATCTGAATGGTGAAGAGTTTGAGGAGGCTTACACGACCTGGTTAAATCCAAGATTTTCTGTTGCTGCCAACTATAAGCTTAACGAAAAGACCACCTTGCGTGCAGGGTTATATGGCATCTATAACAGACAGTTTTATCCTGCGTTTTCAGTTGGGGCAATGCATCAATTCGGCAAGCTGTTTGCTGTTGCGGCCAACGCTTCCGTTAATCAGAAAAGTTATACCAACCTGGGATTGGGCTTTGTAATGAATCCCGGTCCGATACAATTGTATATCATGACGGATAACTTTTTTACCCCTTTGTTTGCTCCGG
>SKSI01000027.1 GCA_007123065.1 Bacteroidales bacterium | reverse complement strand
TGTTAGAAATTGTGGGAAAACCACTCTGGTGGATTTTCCTGTTCTTGATTCCTGGCGTTAATATTGTGTTTGCCATCTGGACCGTCAACCTGCTGTCAAAAAGCTTTGGCCACTCTGAAGGATTTACCGTTGGATTGCTTCTCCTTCCAATCATTTTTTACCCGATTCTGGGATTCGGTGACTCAACCTACCAAGGACCTGCAGCTGCCGAAGCAGCGGTTCAACAAACACCTCCGCCACAAACACCACCTCCACCACAGGAGCCGACACCCCAGGCATAACCCGAAGCATACAAAAACCATTGTCTTTTCAGCACGCGGCAAAACCAACAAAACCTTGCCGCGTGCTTTTTGTATATATTCTGTCAAACAGAAGGTATCTTCGTTTTCACTAACTTTGCATAAAAATAAATGTTACGATGATGGAAGTAAAAATTGTGAACCGGTCAGACAATCCGCTACCGGCATATGAAACCCTTTTTTCCGCCGGAATGGATATCCGGGCAGTAATGGCCCAACCCGTCACCATCAAACCACTTGAGAGAGCACTGATAGGTACCGGTTTATATATCGAATTGCCTGCAGGGTATGAAGCGCAAATACGGCCGCGCAGCGGACTGGCAACAAAAAAAGGTGTTACCGTGCTAAACACACCCGGCACCATTGATGCCGATTACCGGGGAGAAATCAAAGTGATCCTGGTGAACCTGAGCAATGAGAATTATGTTGTTCATCACGGTGACCGCATCGCACAAATGATCATCAACAAACACGAAAGAGCACAGCTTGTTCCTGTTGAAAAACTCAGCGAAACAGAAAGAGGAGCAGGAGGATTCGGCCACACAGGAACAAAGTAACCACCTATTCAGCATAACAATGAAAGAAACAAAATATATCATCCTTCTTTTTGCTCTGGTTTTTATAGGAGCATGCAGCAGCACCCGGATGCAAACTGAGCCCCCTCAGCCTGATCAAAAAGCACCGATAACAGCGGTTTCCGAAAAAGACCAGCTTAAAAGCACCGCCCTGCTTATCGATGCCTCAAAACAAAAGATGCTCGGCAACTGGACACAAGCCACTGCAATCTATCGGGAGGCTGCAAAAAAAGACCCAAACAACGATGCAGCATTTTTTGAGCTGGCAAAAATTTATGTGCGAAGCGGCGACTATGAAGGAGCCATGGAAAAAGCGCAAACGGCTGCAGACATCGACCCGGAAAACCCATATTATCAGTTGTTGATCGCTGACCTGTATATCCTCAAAGAACAAGTCGAAAAAGCAACCGAAATACACGAAAAGCTTGCCCGGAAAGAACCTGAAAATGCTCGCTTTCAAAGAAAGTTGCTGGACATATACATCTATACCGAACGCTTCAAAGACGCAATCCGTGTAATCGATCATATTGAAAACATTCAGGGGTTTTCCGAAGATCTGAGCCTTCAAAAACAACAACTGTTCATCCACCAGGGGATGCTTGATCAAGCCATTACAGAAGCTAAAAAAATGATCCGTTTCTTTCCTGAAGAAAGCCTGTTTTATGAGCTCCTGGGCGAACTTTATGTGGAAACCGGACAAGCAGAAAAAGCAAAAGAGGTTTATCTGGATCTTCTTGAACTGATGCCTGACAGCCACTTTCCCAAACTACTGCTTGCCGATTATTACCTGCAAAAACAAGACACACAAACAGCCTTCTCCTATCTGAAAGAAAGTTTTGACAGCCGGGAAATGGAAGTCGAATCAAAGGTTCGGATCGTGTTTGTTTATATGTTTCTTGCTGATGAAAAAAATGAGGAGAAACACCTCAGTCAGGCCAAAGAACTCGCTCAACTAATTATGGAAACACACCCGGATGATCCGGAAGCTTTTTTTGTTTACGGAGACATCCTTAACAGAAGCGATCAGGTTGAGCAGGCCCGGGATCAATATTTGGCCGGCGCACAACTGGATCCGTCAAGACTGGATGTGTGGCAACAAATCCTTAGCCTGGACTTGCATTTGAACGATTATCAAAACATGCTGAAACATTCTGAAATGGCGCTGGAGTATTTCTTTGAACAGCCAATTCTGTTTTTGTTCAACGGATTGGCAAACATGCAGCTTCAGGATTATGAATCAGCGGCTTCATCGCTGGAATACGGATTATCAATTGCCGTTTCCGACGATGATCTGGCACAAGACCTCATCACCATGCTGGGTGATGTGTATCATTATCTGGACATACACGAAGAATCTGACAGGTATTATGAAAAGGCCATCAAAAACAATCCGGAAAATGCAACAGCCCTGAACAACTACAGCTATCACCTGGCACTGCGCGGAGAAAGGCTGGACGAAGCACTGGCTATGTCTGAGAAAGCCAATCAGATCAACCCAGCCAATGCTGCATTTCAGGATACATACGGCTGGATCAAATACCAAATGGGTGCCTACGAGATTGCAGAACACTGGATCCGCAAAGCACTGGAAACCTCCGACGAGCCAGGCGCGTCAATTCTTGAACATTATGGTGATGTGATGTATAAACTCGGCAACAAGGATAAAGCTTTGAAATACTGGATCAAAGCAAGTGAAGAAGGAGAAGGTTCTGACTTTCTTCATAAGAAAATAAAAGATCACACGTTGTATGAATAAAATGATGTTCATACTGACCGATGCAAAAGTGATGCTTTCTCATAAAACGGGCCGGGAGCAACGCCCCGCCATAACCATCATTCGCTGTTTTTTATTCCTTCTGGTCGTTTTTCAATCCTGCGGACCAATAAAAGAGGTTGTTACACCCGACCCCACCCGGCATACGCTAAACCAAACCCTTACAGGAATGAGACAAAATGAAACCCGGTTTGACTTCCTGAATACACGCTTTTCCGGATCAGCAAGTATTGACGGGATTCAATACAGTGTTAGCGGAACCATTCGCATAAAAAAAGATTCAACAATATTTGTCTCTGTCGCACCTTTACTCGGTATCGAAATCGCACGCCTTCTCATTACGCCGGACACCGTAAAGATGGTAAACCGCCTTGACAACACATTTTACGTGGGCAACATGGAAATATTGAACCGGATGTTCAATACGCATTTGGATTATTATATGCTGCAGGCGCTGCTGATTGGCAATGATTTTAGCCACTTTTCCTCTGAGGGATTCAGTCTTTCTCGCAGCAACGGCAATATAGTCCTGATTTCAGAAAAACGGCGTCCTTTAAAAAACCCGGGAACAGAACAGTTTCAGCACAAACTGCTGCTTAGCGGCGAAACCTTCCGCATCAAGGAAAACCTGCTCTATGAAAAAAACACACAAAGAAGCCTGCAAGCCAGATACCACAGTTTTTCCCGGGTTGAGAATCAGTTTGTGCCACGGGAATTATCTGTGATTTTTTCTGGAATAGACGGGCAGGCCGGTGCCAGTCTGCATTTCAGCCGAACCGTTTTAAATGAAGCACGCGCTATTGTATTCAGCATCCCGGAACACTACAGACAAATACAACTATGATTTGTATTGTGGTAATTATGGTTTTTTGTTTTGATATGAAAAAGAAATGAGTATAAAAATGAAACACATTTGTTGTTTGTTGTTAAGCCTTTTTGTGTTGACTTTCTTAACAAAAGGCGCAAATGGACAAACACGTGAGGAGCTGGAACGAAACCAGCTGCATCTGGAACGTGAAATCCGGCTCACCAACGAATTACTTGTGGAAACGCAACGCACAGCAGAAGTGAGCATCAGCCAGCTGGTGATGCTAAACAACCAGATCAACCGGAGGGAAGAGCTGCTCAGCACCATCCAGAATGAAATACGTATCATTAACAGACGCATTGCTTCTTTGACGCAATCAATAGAGAAGCTTGAAAACGACCTGGGCGAACTGAAGGAGTCTTATGCCGAAATGATTCGGCTGGCTGCGCGCAACAGAGATGCCACACAGCGTATGATGTTCATTTTTGCCTCTGAAAACTTTAACCAGGCATACCTTAGAATGCGACATTTGCAACAATATGGCAAGCATCGCAGGATACAGGCAGAAAAGATTGAAGAATCAAGCGCGCTCCTGAATGAACAGCTCGCAGATCTTGAACGGGATCGCAACCGGCAACAGGCGTTGCTCGCCCGTCAGCGCAATGAGGTTCGTGAGCTTACCGTCGAAAAAGCTTCACAGGAACGAACGGTTTCGGATCTGAAATCCAGAGAGCAACAGCTGATGCGGCAGTTGCGCGAACAGGAAAAGGCAGCACAAGAGCTTCAGGATGCCATCCGGAGAGTAATAGAAGAAGAGCGGCGCCGGGCAAGGGAACGAGCAGAAGCTGAAGGCCGGGTGACTACAGATATGTTTGCTCTGACACCGGAAGAACAGCTGTTGTCAGACAACTTTGCCGGCAACAGGGGAACACTTCCATGGCCGCTGGAACGCGGTGTGATCACAAGTCACTTTGGAGAACAACCCCATCCTGTTTTACCCGGAATAACCATTTCCAACAATGGGGTTGACATCAGCACATCACAGGGGGCAAGGGCAAGGGCAATTTTTGATGGCAGGATCTCAAGGGTGATCAGTGTTCCCGGAGGGTTTTATGCTGTAATCATCCGGCATGGAGAATATCTAAGCGTGTACTCCAACCTGAGCGAAGTTTACGTAACCGAAGGACAGCATGTCAGCGTGCGAGAAGAACTGGGAATTGTCGGGACCAACCAAAGGGAAGCAAAAACAAACCTTCACCTGGAAATCTGGAAAGGCAACGACAAACAGAATCCTGCCTCCTGGATTGCCAGACAACAATAAGTTGCCGGTCTTTTTGCGTGTCCATAACTGATAATTGAAAAAAATCACGTAGGTTTGTCTTTGGATACTGCAATAAATCATCATAAGAAAAACTTCAAAACAAAAGATATGAACCAAGTATTGTTATTTTCACCTGGACCTACAGAAATTATCATTATTCTGCTGGTTATCCTATTGCTTTTTGGCGGCAGAAAGATCCCCGAACTGATGCGCGGTTTGGGAAAGGGAATGAAAGAGTTTAAAAATGCACAGAAAGAGGATGATGAGGATAAAAAGAAGGATGAAAAGAAAGACGAATAATTCCTGGCAGCAGCGGTTTTTGATTTTATTGATTGGTTCGTTTATGTTATTTGGCACATCCTTTGGATGGGGCTCCCCGGATATACAGCCGGTGCCGCCACCACCAGGCGGAATTGCTGACACTTCTGCTACGGATGAGCTGATCATTGCCCCCGACGATCCCATTGTGGCCATGCTTGACAGCCTGTCCAATCTGGCTGTGTTCAGTGCCATGGATCGGCGTACAGACACCAGTATTGTCAGAAACCACCAGTTTCCACCCGGCTTTGTACCGGCTTTTACCGATTCGGTTTATCAACGCAGAATGAAAGCAC
>SKSI01000003.1 GCA_007123065.1 Bacteroidales bacterium | reverse complement strand
TGCTGAGCAGTTTGATGAAATTGCCGGCCGGTATGCAATGGAGGATATGCCAGACTTTGTAATGGAGTTCACGCGGGAAGGGGATACACTTTATGCACAGGCCACAGGCCAGGGAAAGATTCAGATTTATGCCAGTTCCGACTCAACATTTTACCTTACTGTTATTGATGCCGGTTTTACTTTTCACCGCAATAACGATGGGGAGGTGGATGTTATGACGCTCCATCAGAACGGAAACCACCGGGCAAACCGAATTTATGAACCCAAATGGGTTCCTTCACCGGAAGATGTCGCCATGTATACAGGGCAATATTTCAGTGAGGAGCTTGAAACATTTTACACTGTAGCAATTACTGATGGTGATCAGCTTGTTTTGCAACACCGGCGTTTTGATGACATTCCACTCAGGGCCGAAGCAAAGGATGATTATACCGGAAGCTTCCCCATAACAGGCCTGATGTTTGTTCGCGATGAGGATGACAATGTAACCGGTTTTCGTGCATCGAGCGGCAGATCATTCGGAATTGTGTTTGAGAAGCAATAAATTATCACACATAAACCATTAATTTGATCTTATAATTGTCTTTTATACTGTGGTTTTCAGCATAATAAAGTAGCTTTTAATATAAAAGAGCGGATTGGGTAACAGCTGCAAGGTGAAATTTATGTACCTTTATCGCCTTAAAAAAATCAATAACTTTATTATGAAAAAGATTACTTACTTATTCTTTCTGTTTTTTTACATCCTTCCATTGATGCCATTGCTGGCACAGCCGGAGGTGACTCCTGCAATTCAGACAGCTGTTGCCGAAAGGGGAGAGGAAGCGTTTATTTCCGTAAACCTGAGGCTTGATGCCCAGGTTGATGATCAATTGCTTTATCATCAAAGCCGAACCATCAGCAACCCTGATAAAAGAAGAAGCTTTGTTATTAATGAACTTAAGCAATTTAGTAAACAAACCCAGGCCGAACTTTTGGATTGGCTCCGTATAAAGGAAGCTGAAGGAAAGGTCAGGAATATAAGGCCGCTCTGGATTGCGAATCTGATCAACTGTGAAGCTAAGCCGGAAGTTATCCAGGAACTGATGACACGAAAAGACCTTGCACGGGTCGATTATAACAAAGAGCGCCAGGTGTTAATGGCAAATCCGGAGCAACCTTCGGTTCCGGTTATCGAACCTGACAATATTGTTTCGCCGAACCTTGCGTGGAATGTAACCCTTGTAAATGCAGATCAGGCTTGGGCAGAAGGTTATACAGGTGAAGGTGTAATTGTTGCTGTATTGGATACCGGCATCAATTACAACCATCTCGATATTACCGATAACATGTGGGAGCACCCGGACTACCCGAACCATGGGTTCAATTTTGTAAATAATAACCACGTTACAATGGACTATCAGAGTCACGGTACACACTGTGCAGGTACCGTTGCCGGAACCGGTGCTGCCGGTACGGGAACAGGAATTGCCCCCGGTGCTACCATCATGAACCTGAAAGTTCTGGGGGATACGGGCAGTGGAACCGAAGCCGGTGTTTGGACCGCCATTCAATTTGCTGTTGATTACGGAGCCCACGTGATGAGTCTTTCACTGGGGTGGCAGCATCAATGGAATCCTGATAGAAGCACATGGCGAATTACGATGAATAATGCATTGAGTGCAGGATTGATTGCATCTGTTGCATCCGGTAACGAAGGTGGCTGGGGAGGCCAACCCCCACCCAGCGAGGTACGTACACCCGGAGATGTTCCACCACCATGGCTCAATCCTGACCAAACATTGCAAGGTGGTGTCTCCGCCGTTGTTTCAGTTGGTTCTACCACCAGTGCGGATGTGCTGTCTGGTTTCTCAAGCAAAGGGCCCGTTACGTGGCAAAATGTTGCACCATTCAACGACTATCATTACAGCCCCGGTATGGGATTGATCCGTCCGGACATTGTTGCACCCGGATCAGACATCCTTTCTCTGGTGCATAACACCAATACAGGCTATACCACAAAAAGCGGAACATCAATGGCTGCACCGGCAGTGGCGGGTGCCATAGCCCTTATCCTTTCGAAAAACCCTGGCTTAACACCCGAACAGGTTAGTCAGATTCTTGAAGAGAGTGCCGAACCCCAAACGACCAGTAAAAGCAACTCGTACGGAAGCGGCCGTCTGGATGCGTTTGCTGCAATTTCTCAAACACCCTATATGGGTATCAGGTATGTTGCGCATGAGCTGGATGACAGCCAAGGCAATGATGACGGAAACATCAACCCGGATGAATTTATTAAAATCAACCTAACACTTGAAAATCCAACCGAAGAGATGATTGAGGGAGTAATGGCCTCCGTTGCCGTTGAATCACCTTTTATAACCCTTATCGACAGTGTAGCGACCGTTGGCGATATCGATGCAGAAACAGAAATAGATATTGAGGCAATATTCACCTTTCAGGTGGCTGACAACATCCCCGGAAATTATCCGGTGGAATTTGTTATCACCACATACGCGTCGACCGATCCTGATGAAACATGGACAAGTTCTTTTATTGAGTATGCACATGCGCCGCAATTGCTATTCTCAGACCTCATAATTGATGATACACAAAATGGTGACGGCGATGGCATCCTTGATCCGGGCGAAACGGCCGACGTGATCATCACATTGTCAAATGAAGGCCAGATGGAAAGTGGAGAAATTGAAGCCTGGCTGGTTTCTGACAGCCCATGGATTACAATACTCTCTCATGAAGTACAAGAGTTGGCTCCGCTGGCTCCGGAAGCGTCTGTAGATGTAGTATTCCAGGTTATGGCTTCCATGAATACACCGCTTGAAAGCCCGGGTGAACTTATTTTTAAGGCATTTTCAGATCCTTTTGAGTTTGAATCTGTGAAAGAAATTATTATTGGAGAAGCACCCTATTACGATCTGGGTGATATTCCTTCAACCTACAATACCAATGTAACCACGGCCAGCAGTGCCCTGGATCCCGGACAAATGACAGTCACCATTCCGGAGGGTGCCACAATAACAGGTGTGGATATAGAATACAAGATGACTTCGCACGGCGGCGCCTGGATGAGTGAACAGCGTTCTTTCATGAGGTGTGTATCACCAGGCGGAACAACAGAATCACAGGTGTATTCCGGTACAAGTAACTCCGGGGGGACAATAGATTACGAACGAACAGGCCTCGATATAGCCAACAACGTAACCGGCGGCGGTGATATCGAGTTCGAATTACATGCCTTCCGCACCTGGGGCGGATCGGGCTCAAGTACCCAGTATGTTTATGTGCCCAATAACACCTGGAAAATCATTGTGTATTACGAATTGCCAAAACATGATGTTACTTTCAGGGTTTCCAACCAGTTTGAAGAAATGGTTGAAGGGGCAATAGTTGAAGTAAGCAACGAAGAACATCAAACCGATGTAGATGGTGAAGCGCATACAGAAATGCCGGCCGGTGTGTTTTATTATACGGCTACAGCTGACAGCCACAGGCCGCATATACTCGAGCCTTTTGAAGTGATTGAAGGCGAGGAGAACATCATTGATATCATGCTTACCCGCGTCTTTGAGGTTACTTTTGAGATTATGGATGTGCATGGTAATGATGTACCGAATCCTGTCATTACAGTTGACGGTGAAGTGATTGAGGCCGGCCAGTATACAATAGATGATCTGGATGACGGTTTGTATCCCTTTGCCGTTGAAGCGGAAGGTCATCAAACTTATGAAGGTGAATTTGAAATTATAGATACTGATCTGTATCTGCCTGTGCAGATGTCGCCTTACTATGTATTGAGCTTTGATGTAAAGGACGAATTTGGTGCAGAAGTGCATGATGCAATCATAACAATCGAAGGTGATTCATACGCGCAAGGCGAGTATGTGATGGCAGACTACATCCCGGGCACTTATCAGTTCGTTGTTTCAGCTGATCATTATCATGATTACAATAGCTCCTTTGAGGTTTATGATGATGATGTGCTGATCTCCGTAGTTTTGGAAGCAGATGGAACCAACATTAGCGAGATTGACCATGTTGCCATTTCGGTTTATCCGAACCCTGCCCGAGACCTGGTATCAGTTAGTATTCCCTCAGATGGCCTGGCAGAGATTACCGTGACATTGATCAATGCTGCAGGGCAAACCATCAAAACTGTTATGCCTGCGATAGACGAAGCATCTGTGGAAGTAGACTTTGATGTGTCAGACCTGACACCGGGCATCTATTTCATCAGGATCAATAACGGTCAGACGTCAACACATCAGTTGATTGTTCAGTAACTGACCTTGATTTATACGATCTAATTGAATAAAACAGGCGTTCGCAAGTGCTTTTAAAAGTACTTGCGAACGTTTTTTTTGTACTATTGCACGAATGCATTGAGGTATTTCTGAATGTAGAAGTCCTTGTTTTTTGACTTGTATTGCATCACATACCGGGGATGTTCAAGAGGAATTAACTGTTTAAAAAACTGACATTCCTGATTTAATTTCTTGAGAAAGGCGTAATTTTTCCCTGTGCCAAGACAATAGGCCGTTTCGGTATTGATACCCATCCGGATGTGTTCCCGGGTGCTTTGGATCATAAATGGCCTCAACGCGTTTTCCAGCTTTTTGCTGTCGTAATAATTGTAGTTGAGCTCTTTTCCATCCGGTTTGGCCTGCACAAATCCAAGCGGACTGAGGGAGTTGATGTAAAAATCCTTATAAAACTTTTCTGCGCCTCCGTAAGCATCGATCACTTCATAAACAAAAACTGATGATGGCTCGTGGGTGTGAAGTCCGTCAAAAGTGAGCCCGCATTTTTCTGTTAACCGTTTGGTGTCGGTAAAAGGGATGCCGGTAACACCGGCTCCAAAACGACCCGGATTGATGCCCAAAATCAGACGTCGCTCCCTGTTGTCATTGTAATACTTAAGATAAAATGCAGAGGATACTTCCAGTGCCTTTGGGTTTTCGGTAAATGGGTTCATCACCCGGATGCCATCCGGCAACGAAATATCAAGGCTAAGGGCTTTATTAAAGGCAATCACCCTTTCTGCAAAACTATTTTGAACCATTTCGCCCATACGGATCATCCTCCTATTTTTCCGACAATGAATTTTTCAATCTCCACAATCACAAATACAGCCACACCGGCAATCAGCGGATACCACCAATAGTTTGTTTCAATTGGCGCAGTTTCAAAGAATGTGTTCATGAAGGGTGTATACACAAAAAATATTTGCAGCAAAACAAGGGCTCCGGCAGCGATAAATGCATACTTATTATTAAAGAAACCTTTTCCTATCGATGGCAATTTGATTTTTCGGCAATTGAAAAGGTAAAACAGCTGACCGGCCACCAGTGTGTTAACTGCTACCGTTCGTGCCGTTTCAATCTCAACATCCAGTGATTGCATGTGGTTGTACACCCAGAAGGTAAATCC
>SKSI01000124.1 GCA_007123065.1 Bacteroidales bacterium | reverse complement strand
TTATCGGGGTATAGACCATATCGAAATGGACTCCTTCCACCAGCAGGTCTTTTGTAATGATGGCACATTGACCGCCATGATCCAGAACTGCGGCATCATCGCCAACTCCTTTGATAGTTTCCGGGTTTTTGGCCTTTATCTTTCCGGCCAGGCGGTCAATCAGTCCAAATTCTCCAAGCGATGCAATGTCGGTAAGCTTAGGTATATTGTCAGAAAGTGTCATATTCTCTTATTTATCGTCCGCAGATGGGTTTATTTATTTGTATTCTTTTGCAGCCGTTGCTGTATGAGCACGGATTCCTGATGCAGCAGCGTTAGAAGTTTGTCAACAAAACCGGGTTTCAGACCGAGAGAAATTCCTTTTTCTTTGCGATCGGCTGCGATTTCATTTTTTCTATCGGGTTGCAGGATACTGGTTTTGATTTCATTCTTGATGATACCGACCTCTTCAACCAGGCGCATCCGTTCTGCAAGCAGTTCAAGCAGTTCGTGGTCTTTGTCGTCGATCAGGGTGCGGATTTTTTCGAGCATCCGGTCGGGTTCTTCTTTTTGCCTGGGCGCTAACAAGTTGTTTAATAACCCATGCAGCTCTTCTGGCGTGATTTGTTGCAAAGGATCTGTCAGGGCTTGATCGGGTTTGTAATGTGATTCGATCATCAGCCCGTCCATATTAAGAGCAATTGCCTTTTCAGCTACTTCTTCGACCCATTTGCGGTTTCCGGCAATATGGCTGGGATCGCAGATAACGGGGATTCCCGGCAGTTCCTTTTTCAAAGTCAGCGGGAGGTTCCACAACGGGATATTTCGGTACCGGCTTTTATGGTACCCGTGAAAACCCCTATGGACGGCGATGATCTTATTGGTTCCTGCCTTACAGATTCTTTCGATGGCGCCTATCCATAGTTGTAGATCGGGGCTGACGGGGTTTTTAATCATCACTGCAATGCCAGTTCCCTTAATTGCCTCGGCTATTTCTGCTACCATAAAAGGGTTCACGCTGGTACGGGCTCCGAGCCAAAGAATATCGATATCGTGTTTAAGGCATAGTTCTGCATGTCCGGGTTGTGCAACTTCCACAGCCACTTGCTGTCCGGTTTCGTTTTTGATTTCCTGCAGCCATGGCAACGCAGCTGCGCCGATTCCCTCAAAATGCCCGGGTCTGGAACGGGGTTTCCAGACACCTGCCCGCAAAACCGGTACCATTTTCAGCTGAGCAAGTCCTTTAGCCGTTGTTTCCAGCTGCTCTCTGTTCTCTACGCTGCAGGGGCCTGCAACTACCAAAAAGTTGTGATACAGCGGCAGCCAGGCATCCAGTGGGACAAAAGACAGTTGTGCAGTTCCGGACATGGTTGTTTTTTTGCAAAGATAGCAAAGAAAGTAAGAAGGTCTCTCTTGCTGTCAGAAGGAATCAGGTGAAAAAAGAGAGTCGCAGTGTGTTTTTCAACATGCTGCGACTCTCTTTTTTGCTGTTTGCCTGTTAAAAGCAAACAAGCCAATACGCACATCCCTATCGAGGGGTGATGTCGATAATCACTGTACGGTTATAGA
The DNA here is from genome assembly GCA_007123065.1 of Bacteroidales bacterium. GTDB lineage: Bacteria > Bacteroidota > Bacteroidia > Bacteroidales > UBA7960 > PUPG01. The sequence goes on along the minus strand of SKSI01000124.1, from coordinate 3,960 downwards.
AGCGTTGTTCCGGGTATTGGTTTGGATAAGGTGTTTCCTCTTCTGTCTTTCCAAAGCCTTCCACTTCAAAATCAACATCGGTAATTCCATAGCTTATCAATGCTGACTCAATCAGTTCTTTTGCCCTTTTAGCCCTTTGCATCGACAGCGCCTGGTTGTACTCAGGAGTACCAATAATGTCTGTATGTCCTTGTATAACAACTATTGCATTTGGGGGGACATATGGTGCAACATTATCAACAAGAAATTGTTCGTACACGCGAGGAATATCAAACATATCCATATCGAATAAAATGCTAAAGTGTACCACATTTTCTTCTTCAAACAGTTCCGGTTGCAGATCTATCGTACTCTCCTGTGTAAACTCAAAGTCTTCAAGAGATACCCCTCTCATAACAACCTGATAGGTTCCTGCAGAACCTTGTGCAAGCACTTCGGCACCGGAAACGCGTTCTTTGCTTGAAGTATACGGGCCGAATTCCATCTCCTTGCCTTCGGGGTCAGTAAGTGTAACAAACCATTCCTTCATATACCTTTCTGCGTTGGAAAGGTTAAAAACAATATGATCTTTGGTGTAGTCTACATCAGGCCACGAGATCTTAACCGGCTTCAATTTCCCGGAAAGGTGACCCTCATCGATCATCAGGAGGTCACTGCTGTTGGTCAGTATCTCTACCCTACGATCACTTTCTAATCTCAAATCAGGGTTTGACTGCTGGTCATGCCTGAATGTACGTGTTTGCGGCCAGTCTGAACCTCTTGTTGTTATTCTTTGCGGGTCAATGTTGAAAACTGAAACAAGATATTCTTTTACGGCTTCCGCTTGCTGTAAACCTGCAGCTTGTCCCTGTGCTGCTGAAGAACCACTTAACGTGATGGAAGTGTTCTGATTAATGCGCATACGATCACCCAGAATATTCAAAAGGTTGTAATAAATGGTCATTTGATTGTTTCTCAGGTTGTTTCTGCGAATATCATTCCGGTTTGGCAGGTCCGCTTCGCTAAATCTTTCAGCATCTGCCTGGTTTAGCTTAGCATAACGATTTGGGATGCTGCTGCTTCCTTCATCGAAGAAGATGTAGTTTCTCAAAGGATATACTTCATTGCTGGTAACAGTTGCTGCGGATAATGGTGCCATGACTGTGAAAGCAACCGGAGGTTCTGTGATTTCGGGTTCTTCTTCCGGCTCCGGAATCTCTTCAACGATGGGAGGCGGTTCCGGTGGTGGCAATGGTACAGGCACTCCACGACCCACTTTCAATGCGAGGCCTGCCCTTATTGTAGTAATTGACCATGTTTCTATACCCCTTGGTTCTTGTCCAAAATATGGATGGAAAGACACAAATGGCGTTAACAGCCATTTGGTTTGTCTGCCCGGTTTTGACAACATGATGTCATAACCTGCTCCAACCTGCATGGATATCAGCAGATCGTTCATCTCATGCATTTCCGCTTCGTGTGACCAGATATCGGGCAGAAATTGCTGTTCTCTTGTATAGGTAAAATCGTGATTAAAAATATAACTTAGCCTCGGACCTGCAAAAATGTGAAAATTTTTGCGGAATGGAGCAAACTTAAGCGATGGTTCAAAAACCAGATAGCTAAGGTTTGTTTCCAGTTCGGAAGGGCAATCACATGGGGCCATAATTTCATCCCATAAACCGCCGCGCCCGTCATATCCAAAATTCAGATTGATTCCCCACATATCGTTTAAACGATATTCAATAAGAGCGGCACCATATGGTTTAATACCAGATCCCTCATGAAAGGCTGCGGGAGCCATAAAAGGTCCATCCATGTAAGAGTCGGCACTCAGGTGCCGTGTTGTCCCTTCATAGAAGTTAAAGTTGGCTGCTCCGGCAATTCCAAAAAGCCATTTAGGCATTGTATATACCTGTTGGGCTTCTTCCTGCTCATTTTGTTCCTGAGCATGTAAAACCGGTGCAAGCATCAAAAAGAGCAGGCTAAATACCATTAGCTTACTTATATGATTTATTTTGGTTTCTTTCAACATCTTATCGAGATTATATTTGTGTGTTTTCATGTCTTTTTCTTTTTTTTGAATCCATACATGTCTTCGGGTCAGGGAATTGCGATGGTTGCATTTCTTAGTCTTACGCCACCATCTTTAACCATCAAGCGACCGGTAACACTTGCACCTGATTTCACACTGATACCTTGTTTTGAAAGAATTGTACCAACAAATTCGGTATTTTCTCCAATCAGTACATTGGGACCCATAACTTCGCGGACACCCACCTGCCAGAAAATGCGCTCGGGATCAGCACCACCTGTCAGTATGATATTTCCTCCCGTTCCACCTGTCTCAAGCAGTGATTCTACCTGGAAGATCCAGAATGCATATGGATTTCCTGCGGCGTCGAGAATGAGGTCACCGTCAAATATGTTAAGTGTATGCGCACTATAAATTCCAGAGGTCAGGGTTTTGCCACCCTGGTCACCGGAAAGGAACTGTGGCGCCGGATCATCTGCATCCTCGGCATTCATGTATGCTTGCTTAAGAATGAGTTTATCCCTGATAAGTTTTTGTGGCAAACCGGGAATGGGATCAGCTTCTGTTGCATATATCACACCGTCCACATCGCCAGCTGCTATGCCGGTGATGTCTGATATCACACCAGGATAAATACCAACATCTCCTGTTATCAACGTTTGGCCTTCAAGGTTATTAATATAGGAACCTGAAAGGATGGCATATCCACTAATTTCTCCAATATTTAGTGGCAGAAAAACTTCATCAAATACCTCTTCGGCTGTTTTGAACTGCCATAAATATTCCTGCTCAAAAACATTTCCGTTTGTGTCTGCAACACCTGCTGCAACAACTGCTTCATAGTTGGTATCATAATCAAGGTCCTGAGCCGGTGTAAAGGTAATAACCATATCAGAATAGGAAACTGTTCCGACAATGCTCTGGCCATTATCAAGGTTTGTGAGCGAAAGGCTTTCTGATCCAACAGATGAAGGATCCAAAGCTTCATTAAAGATGGCCGAGATAGTCGTTGTAACAAAAACGTCTTCTTCGCCATCATCTGGTATTGTTGTGACCACATAAGGAGATGAAATATCATCCAGGGTACCGGTAGAGAACGTCCACTGATAGGCCTCTTCAATCGTGAAGTCATAGAGGTCATATACCTCTGTAGTAATCTCTACAGTAATATCAGATAGTTCCGGAAGATAAGCTGTAGGAACGAATGTAGCCTCTTTATTGGCATAACTAATATTGCCGGCGATTGCTCCATTCGCATCACGCACGATAAAGGTGCTTTCATTAAAACTTTCAGGTTTCATTTCTTTATTAAAAAGGATGGTGATATCGCTGTTTAGCGGAACACTTTCATCCAATGTACCCGGAGTATGGTTTTCTATCTTGGGGCAAACATCTCTTAGTTCGCCGTCAAAATCATCATCCATACAGGCACTTAAAATCAAAAACGGAACCATCATGGCCAGTAAGACGCGTAGTTGTTTTTTAACGTCCGTTTTGCCAGATAACACCTGATGCATCCTTGCAAATTTGTAAATATGTTTCATAATGATCAGTTTTATTATGTATGTGACAATAAATACCTATTATAATTAATTCATCCGATTAAATATTGTTCATTGGTATTTGTAAATATAATAAAAATTTTATTAGTGTCAGACAAATATTAAATTAATTTCTGTGAAGCCTCCCGCTATAGTTGTATTTAATGGGGATAAATATCATAAAGAGGTTCATCAAAATACAAAAAAGCAGACCACTTATTGAGCGCATTTGCTTTTTGTTGATCATTCTCACACATAAACCCCGCAACCCCGAAAATGCAGCACCTCATCTTCAATCGAAACACATTCCGGTAAACCGATAAGCTGAGAATAATGCGCCATAACTGTCCTTCCAGTCAATTTCATACTCATACAAGGCAAATCTTACCAATAAAGTTGTACACT
>SKSI01000080.1 GCA_007123065.1 Bacteroidales bacterium | reverse complement strand
CCACAAATCACAGGAACAACAAATCCGCAAGTTTGTAAATGATATTAAATTGAAAAAGATTTGATAATTAGCAAATTAGCAAATGTATAAATTAGCAAATGTATAAATTCGCAAATGTGACAATTCAACGATTCGCCACTCAACAATTAAAAAGGCTCGAAGCTCGAAGCTCGAAGCTCGAAGCTCGAAGGAAGAAACGATAAACGATAAACACAATTCAACGATTCAACAACTCAACAACTCAACAATTCAACTACCTATGAAACCTTTATTAATTGCTTTGATTTTTATTTTTTTGGTATTCCGTGTGCCTGTTAAGGCTGACGAGGGGATGTGGCTTCCTTATATGATTGACGACAAGCTGTATGAGGAGATGCACCGGATGGGACTGAACCTGACTCCGGAGGAGATTTTTAGTTTTACTGAAGCGAGTATCAAGGATGCGATCGTTAGTTTTGGCGGTTTCTGTACCGGGGAGATGATCTCTGATCAGGGACTGGTGCTCACCAATCACCATTGCGGGTATGGAAGGATCCAATCGCATAGCTCTGTTGACAATGATTTGCTTACGCATGGCTTTTGGGCGATGTCCCGTGAGGAGGAGTTACCCAATGAGGGTCTGTTTGTCCGTTTTCTGGTACAGGTAGAAGATGTTACTGATGAGATCAGGGCGGTTCTTTCTGATGAGATGACGGAGGAGGAGCGCAATGAGGCGATCCGGGAGAAAAGTGCTGAGTTGGTTGGTGCCGCAACTGAAGAGACACATTATTCTGCCAATGTTCGTTCGATGTTTGCCGGCAATTACTTCCATCTTTTTATTTATGAAACTTATACTGATGTAAGATTGGTGGGAGCGCCGCCGAACGCCATCGGTGCTTTTGGCGGCGATACGGACAACTGGGAATGGCCGCGCCACACCGGCGATTTCGCTTTGTTCCGCGTATATACTGCGCCCGACGGCTCACCTGCTGATTACGATCCCGACAACATTCCGTTGCGCCCGCGTCACCACCTGCCCATCTCCAACCGGGGGGTGCAGGAAAACGATTTCGCGATGGTACTTGGCTACAGCGGTCGAACGGAGCGGTATCTGACCTCCTTTGGTATTGATTACCGTCTGGAGCACATGTACCCGATACGGATCGACATCCGTCGCGAAAAGCTTGACATCATTGAAGCGGCTATGGCAGCCGATGATGAGATCCGGATCAAATACGCCTCCAAACACTCGGGGATCGCCAATTACTGGAAAAATTTCATCGGGATGAGCGAATCGCTGCAGCGCCTCAACGTGGCCGATTCCAAGCGCGAGCTGGAAGCGGAATTTGAAGCCTGGGCCACCGCAAATCCTGACAGAGAGGCCGTTTACGGCAGCGTGATGGATGATTTCAGGGCAGTTTACGAAGGCTTGCGCGAGTTTCACAGTCACAACTACGTATTTGTGGAAGCGATGATCACGGGACCTGATGTGGTTCGCGTTGCCAATGCTTTCAGAAACCTGGATGAGCTCCTGCAGGATGCAGTGGATGAGGAAGAGATTGCCACGCAGGCACAGCGACTGATGGGGATAACCGATCGGCTGTACAGGAATTATGACGCCGGCGTTGACGAATTGCTCTGGGCCGCGATGTTCCGGATGTATTATGAAAGCATCCCGCTGGATATGCTTCCGGGAATTTTTGATATCATCGAAGAGCGTTTTGGCAATAATTTTGATGCTTACGCCAGACTTGTTTACGCCTCAAGCATTTTTGCCGACCCCGGCAGGCTCACCGCTTTCCTTGAACAACCCGAAGCAGGTGTGCTGGATAATGATCCCGTTTTCAACGCGGTTGTTTCGCTTTATGATACTTATAGCGCACTGAATGAGGATATCTCCGCTTACAACACCAAACTGCAAAGGGCGGAACGCTATTTTCTGCGGGGTTTGTCCGAGATGAAACCTGATGCCTTGTTTTATCCCGACGCGAACAGCACCATGCGCTTTACTTATGGAAGCGTGAACGGCTATCAACCGTTTGATGCGGTTTATTACGACTACCAAACCACGCTGACTGGCGTCATGGAAAAAGAAGATCCGGATCATCACGAGTTTGTTGTACCGGAAAAATTGAAACAGCTTTATCAGAATCGCGACTTCGGAAAGTATGCTTATGACAACAACATGGTGGTGAACTTCATCACCAACAACGACATCACCGGAGGGAATTCCGGGAGTCCGGTTATCAATGCCGACGGTCACCTGATCGGTGTGGTTTTCGATGCCAACTGGGAAGGGATGAGCGGCGATATCCTTTTTGAACACGACCTGCAGAAGAGCATCTCCGTGGATGCACGTTACATGCTGTTCGTTATCGACAAGTTTGCCGGCGCCGGACACCTCATCGAAGAGATGACAATTATAGATTGAGATTGAGATTGAGATTGAGATTAAGATTGAGATTAGGATTGAGATTAAGATTGAGGCTGAGCGTAAGCGAAGTCCCGAGCTGAAAGTCCCGAGAGTTTACGATTCGGGAAGCGATTCGGGATTAAGATTAAGAGTAAGATTTAACAGACATATAAATGGGAAAAAAGATCAGGAGTATATCGGTTTACAGGAGCAAAGTAGATGGATCTTCATCCGGGGATGATCAGGGCATACTGATGTCGAGGGAGGTGTTTCATCCCGATTTTAATAAAACTGTTTTGCAGGAGCAGTACGGCATTGACGGACAGTTGGAGCAAACCACTGTTTTTGAATATGATGACCGGGGCTTTCTGATCCGCGAGGTGTTGAAGGAGGCAGATGGCACGGTAACAGAAGAAAAAAGCTTTGAGCCGGATGACCGGCAGCGTATCGCGCGCGAATACCTTCATTACGCGGATGGATCTCATGATACGATCCATTATACTTATGATGATAGCGGGCGGGTGATTCGCAGGGAAATCATTGATTCGGACGGTGATATTGAAGAGATATCCGAAATGGCGTATCAGGATGATCAGCTTGTTCATGAACTGGTAAAAGATGCTGATGGAGAAATTGTTGATGAACACCGCTATGTATATGAGGATGGCCTGCTTCAGGAAGTCTTTCATTACAACGGACAAGAAGAATCATCACAAAAACGCGTGTATTCTTATAATGATGAAGGGCATCGCGAATCGGTACTGGTTTATGATAATGATGACAATTTGATTGAACGCTTTTTATTTGAAAATGATGATCAGGGCCGTCCCATTCAAATCATTGAAGAAAACCGGCAAAAGAAAAATACGATCCACATGAAATATGCGAATCATGGTCATGTCGGTTTTCAGGAAGAATATGATATGAAAGGGAACCTGGTCAGTCGTGTTGAGCGTGTTTACGATGATGACGGATTGCTGCTGGAAAGCCGTATTGATGCAACCGTGCCCGCCATGGGAGTTCAACAAAGCTATGTCGTAAAACAACAGTATGCCTTTTTCGATTAAACCACTTAACCATTGAGTCCGTTCCTAAAACCTGTTTTGATAATCAAAGCATTTGCTATATAAAATATATTAATGATTATCACCAAGTTGCGAGCAAGTTAATTTTATTAATCTGTGCATCTGTGGCATTTTTGACTTTTTGGAGTGGACTCACCATTCATCTTATCAAAAAAAATTCATGTATATTTGCTCTTCACATCAGGAATTATTAACTAACTAATGCTTACTATCACGTTTCACGAATACATTAATACATTTTTCCTATGAAAGAAATGAAAGATTACATTGCCGCCAACAAGGACAGGTTTCTTGCCGAACTATTTGATCTGATTCGCATTCCCTCTATCAGTTCAAAGGATTCGCACAAGGATGATATGTACAAAGCAGCAGCATGGGTTCGCGACAACCTGCTGGAAAAAGGTGCTGACAAGGCGGAAGTATGTGATACGGAAGGACATCCCGTTGTATATGGCGAAAAGATCATTGATACAAAATTGCCTACTGTTTTGATTTATGGCCACTATGACGTCCAGCCGGTAGAGCCACTGGAGCTCTGGAAGTCGAAACCATTTGAGGCAGAGATCCGCGACGGCAAGATATTTGCCCGTGGTGCTGATGACGACAAGGGGCAGATGTTTATGCATTTTGCCGCTTTTGAATTTATGGTTAAGCACGACAAATTGCCCTGCAATGTGAAGTTCATGATTGAAGGGGAAGAGGAGATCGGTTCGCCCAGTCTGGGGAAGTTTTTAACTGATAATAAGGAAAAGCTTGCCGCTGATGTGATCCTGGTTTCTGATACAGCGATGCTTGGTCCCGACACACCTTCTATCACGACGGGGTTGCGTGGGCTTTCATACGTTGAGGTGCATGTAACCGGACCCAACCGCGATCTTCACTCGGGTCTTTACGGAGGTGCCGTAGCGAATCCGATCAATATATTGTGTGACATGATCAGCAGTCTGATCGATGAGAAAGGACGGATTACCGTAAAGGGCTTTTATGATGATGTGGAAGATCTTTCCGATGAAGAACGTGCAGAGATGGCGCGTGCTCCTTTCAACGAGGAGGAATACAAAAAATCGATTGATGTAAAAGCCCTTCATGGCGAGAAAGGATATTCCACACTAGAACGGACGGGCATCAGGCCATCGCTTGATGTGAACGGCATCTGGGGCGGACACACCGACAAAGGTGCGAAAACCGTATTGCCATCCGAAGCACATGCTAAAATCTCCATGCGTCTTGTGCCACATCAGAATTCCGACAAGATCACACAGATGTTCAGGGATCATTTCCTGTCGATCGCCCCTGATTATGTAAAAGTTGATGTGGAGTTCCTTCACGGCGGTGAGGGTTATGTGAGTCCGGTTGACACCATTGCATACAGGGCTGCCAGCAAGGCTTATGAAACCACTTACGGCATCAAGCCGGTTCCATACAGAAGCGGGGGCAGCATTCCGATCATCTCCATGTTTGAACAGATTTTGGGTACCAAATCGATCCTGATGGGTTTCGGTCTGGAAACCGACGCCATTCACAGTCCTAATGAGAACTATCCTTTGGAACAGTTCTTTAAGGGCATGGAAACCATACCATATTTCTATGAATCTTTTGCAAAGGATATGAAATAGACTTTGGTTGTTTCTTCAGCTTCTTTTTTCGATGCACTGCCCAGCTGACGCGTTTATACTGCTAACAATTAATCGAATCAACGATTAACACAAATAAACGATTCAACAATGCATCTGTACGGACAGCACATGGACTCTCCCCTCTGGGTATCGAGATAATCTGCACATTTGCACATTTACTAATATGTATATCTGCCAATTTACTAATTCGCTAATTTTCACATCTCTTTTCGGCAATCGGAATTATCCGAACTTTAGAATTCTGTCGGTTTGAAGTCTTCGGTATTTACAATTTTTGCGCTTTTTCCGGTGGCGCGGATGGTGAACAGGCCATGTTTTTCGGCCATCATATTGCTGTTGGAATTGACCCGGAGATAAGCGACAGCACCCAGCACTCGATTTTTGTTTGCGTACTCGGGCATCCATT
>SKSI01000171.1 GCA_007123065.1 Bacteroidales bacterium | reverse complement strand
GGTTGATTGGTTGATTGGTTGATTGGTTGATTGATTGGTTGGTTGGTTGATTGGTTGGTTGGTTGATTGGTTGATTGGTTGATTGGTTGATTGGTTGATTGGTTTATTGGTTGATTGGATGATTGGATGATTGGATGATTGGTAAAAAAAAATATGATGAAATTTTCACACATTGACAAAGAAGGTAAGGCAAAAATGGTTGATGTGGGTGACAAGCCTGTGCAGCAGCGTTCAGCATCTGCTACCGGTTTTATTCACTTGCAGCCGGAAACCATCAGACTTATAACTGAAAATGAAATCAAGAAAGGTGATGTTTTAAGCATTGCAGAAATTGCCGGGGTGCAGGCTGCCAAAAAGACCGCTGACCTGATCCCACTTTGCCACCCTTTGATGATCACCAAGGTGATGGTAGAAACAAAGTTGGTGAATGAGCCGAACAAAAAGGGAGTGCTGATAACAGCGACCGTGAAATGCCAGGGTCAGACCGGTGTTGAGATGGAGGCACTGACTGCGGTTTCTGTTGCGCTGCTAACTATTTATGATATGTGCAAAGCTGTTGACAAGCAAATGAATATTGACGAAATTCATCTTACAGAAAAGACAAAACAATAACATGGAAGTCAAAATATTATCAGTAAACATCTCGGAGAAAAAAGGTACGGTTAAAAAGCCGGTTGAGGAGATCACTTTAAATCATCTTGGTGTGATGGAAGATGCACATGCCGGGCACTGGCACCGGCAGGTTAGTCTTTTGGGAAAGGAAAGTGTAGATCGTTTTTCAAAACAGGCCGGACGAGCCATTGCTTTTGGCGAATTTGCCGAGAATATTACCTCTGAGGGTGTGGAGCTGGTCAAGACATCACCTCTTGACCGGTTTGTTGGTGAAAACGTTGAACTGGAGGTAACCCAGATTGGAAAGAAGTGTCATGGCACATCCTGTGCCATTTTCAGGGAGGTGGGCAACTGTGTGATGCCCAAAGAAGGCATATTCGCCCGCGTTATACGACAAGGCTCCCTGAAGCCTGGTGATACACTTACGTACAAGCCCAGAATATTTCGTTTTCACGTGGTAACATTGAGTGACAGAGCCAGCAAAGGGCACTATGAGGATCGCAGCGGGCCACGCATTGTCGGGCTCCTTGAAGATTATTTCAGTACGCTTCCCAGGAATATTGAAGTAACACACACCATTATTCCTGATGATGCATCAAGCCTGAGCGTACTGATCGAGAAAAGCACTTATGAAGAAGAGGATGTGATCATCACTACCGGGGGTACCGGAATCGGACCAAGAGATGTTACTGTTGAGACGGTTCAGCCCATGCTTGACAAAGAGATCCCGGGCATTATGGAAATGATCCGCGTAAAATATGGCGCAGAGAAGCCAAATTCATTGCTGAGCAGAGGCGTAGCAGGTTTAATAGGAGACACGCTTATTTATACCCTTCCGGGAAGTGTAAAAGCTGTCAACGAATATATGGAAGAAATCCTGAAAACTTTAGAGCATCTAATCTATATGCGTCACGGACTCGATATGCACTAAAAAAGACGACAGCTTTTTCAGAAAGCTGCCGTCTTTGGGCAATCTTATATGCCATTTGTTTACCTGGGAGTCAAATTACCATTTTCATATACAACGATGAATGCATCCCGGACACCTTGTCCCCAGATCCTTTGCATATGCAGCTTCGCATCTTCAAGGTCCTGGTGCTTCCCGGAGAAAAACTTGTACCATCCATCAACATAAATTACATCAAGATCAAAATCAATTCCCAATTGAGATTTTGCTTCCTCAACACTTAACTCCTCGCTGGAGGCCAGCACCTGCACTGATAAATATCTTTCCACCCTGGCTTTCTCAATAACTTCTTCCATTCGTTCTTCCTGTTGAACCAACCGTTGTCTGAAATCATCCAACGTGCCCTCTAACTCAATATTGGTTCTGGACAATTCCTGCTGTTTCGAAGCCAAACCTTCGATCTCTCCGTGAATTTGTTCCATACCGGTGGCATGAGCCACCTCTGCAGCTTCAACCTTTTCATCAATTTCTGAAATGCTGGCAGCCATAGCGTCCATACGGTGGATATCACCGGGATATACCGTGCTTTGGATCGGAGCCCAGTCTTTGGATCTTTCTTTCCGTCCGAGACTGAGTGTAAGTCCCACACTGGTATAATTATACATATCCTTCCTGCTGTCGGGCACAACATAAGCATCCAGCTCATCGGAAAACGCATAAACAAAGCCGCTCTGAATACCCAATGCTATCCTTTCAGACATCTTAAAGTTTACACCCAATCCAAAAGGAACAATAAAAGCATTAAATGGTGCATCAGCTTCAGTTTTTGCGTAAGGATAGCGAATAACATCGCCGGTTTGAAGGTTTTGCTGTCTTGAATCGTGAAACAAAACACCAACACCTGCATAACCATAAAAATTCATCCAGTTGTTACTCCGGCTGGCTGGCGCAAGGAATCCATTAATGCTCAGATTGACAGTTACATCTGCCTGCATTAAATCAGCATTAAACTTAATGTTACGATCGGGGTCAACGCCTTTCATTGAGCCATACATAAAGTTTCCTCTGAAGGTTAAAACAGGTGACTGATGATAGTTCAAAAACAAGCTTCCTCCATATGACATTTCATCAGCAACAGGCAGAACGCTTTGATCTTTTATGTCAGTAAACGATGTAACCAGACCTCCGCTCAGACCCAGGGAAAACTTATTATATCCGTTGGTGTTATCGTGTTCTGAAGCCAAAAGACTTTCTGAATTCAGCGTCAGAAGAAAAACCAATAGCAGGGGGTAAATCACAAAATCATATTTTTTCATAATGGTATCTTAAGATTGCTTTGTTTTTTTGAATTATACTGATATTTAACAAAAAGGTTACAATAATTAAAAACAAATAAGACAAAAAGGCTCTTTCCTGCAAAGTTTGCAACTTGCAAGGAAGAGCCCACTAACGAAACATTCATAAAAAAACCAGAATATTAAAAAAGGCCGGAAATATTTCCTTCGTTGTCGATATCAATCTTTTCAGCAGAAGGCACGGACGGCAATCCAGGCATTCTCATGATGGTTCCGGCAATTGGAATCAGGAATCCAGCTCCTGCAGCTATCTCAAACTCCCTGATCTTAACGGTGAAGTTTTTGGGGCGACCGAGTTTATACTGGTCATCTGAGAGCGATTTTTGTGTTTTTGCCACACAAACAGGTAGTTTATCCAGTCCGATCTTCTCAAATTGAGCTATTTGAGACTTTGCTTTTACAGTATACTCAACGTGGTCGGCACCATACATCTTCGTGGCGATGGTATGCAATTTCTTTTCAATATCCCAGTTAAAGTCATACAAGGGCTTGAAACAGGTTGTACAGCTTTCAGCTGCTTCTTTTACGAGCTGTGCCAATTCGATTGCGCCTTCTCCACCTTTTTCCCAGCCTTCATAAACAGCTACACGCACGCCAAGTTCCTCACAGCGTTTTCTTACAATTTCAATCTCTTCATCGGTATCGGTATAGAACTTATTGATAGCAACAACAGGTTGGAGGTTGAAATTGCGGATATTCTCTATGTGCTTTTCAAGGTTTTCGAGGCCATTTGTAACAGCTTCCGGGTTTGGCTCTTTCAGGTTTGCCAGTTTGACTCCCCCGTGGTATTTCAACGCGCGGATTGTTGCAACAACTACAGAAGCATTGGGTGACAATCCGCCGTACTGGCACTTGATATTCAGAAACTTCTCCGCACCCAGTTCGGAGGCGAAACCGGCTTCGGTAACCACATAGTCTGACAAGGACAGCCCCATCTTGGTGGCAAGCAAAGTATTTGTACCCTGAGCAATGTTTGCGAACGGACCGCCATGGACGATCGCCGGGTTTCCTTCAATGGTTTGTACCAGATTCGGCATAATCGCATACTTCATCAGGGCAGCCATCGCACCTTGTGCATGAAAGTCTTTAGCATAAACAGGTTTGTCATCATAAGTGAAGCCAACAAGAATATTTCCAAACTTTTCTTTCAGATCATCTATATCCTTTGCCAGACACAATGCCGCCATAATCTCGGATGCAGCGGTGATATCAAATCCGGTCTGACGCGGGATGCCCTGTTTGGGACCGCCCAAGCCAACTATAATATCGCGCAAAGCCCGTTCATTCATATCTATGACGCGCTTCCATACGATCTTTCTCGGATCCAGGTTAAGTGAATTGTTTTTACTTTGCAGATGATTGTCTACCAACGCAGCAAGAAGGTTGTGGGTTTTCTCTACGGCTGCAAGGTCACCGGTAAAATGCAGGTTGATATCCTCCATTGGAAGCACCTGCGCGTATCCGCCACCAGCAGCGCCACCTTTAATACCGAATACAGGACCAAGTGAAGGCTCACGGATAACAACACTTGTTTTAACACCAATGCGGTTTAAGCCCTCTACGAGACCTATTGAAGTGGTTGTCTTTCCTTCACCAGCCGGCGTCGGCGTGATGGCGGTAACCAATACCAGTTTCTTTTTTTTAACCTCTTTATCGTTTATCAACCGCAATGGCAGTTTTGCAATATGTTTCCCGTATTGGTAGAGATCAGACTCTTCCAGTCCCAGCTTTTCAGCAACCTCGGTGATGGGCCTCATCTTTGAAGCCCTGGCAATATCCAGATCCGTTTTCATATGCTATACGTTTTAAAGTGAATGGTTTGATAGAAATAACTGTTAAATCATAAACCAAAAAAAGGAAGATTTTGTTTAACAGCAAGAAAAGAAACCGTCAGAAATATCCTAAAACAAGAAGATATCTACCCCAACGCGAAAGAAGGGGTTGTCAAGATAAACCCTGCTCTCATCGTTGAAATTATACAACATCAAAAGGTTTAGTCTGACGCGGCCAGAAGCCTGCAAACCATAACCCAACCCCAGAAAGTAATTGTCTTCAATGAGAGTCGTACGTTCACCCGGATTGGTCAGTGAGCGATAAGATCTTACCTGAATGCGCTCGTATTCTCCGTGAACAAAAAAGTTTGCAACCACGTCGAAGCGGGCAAATACATTGCTGCCGTAAACGTGAGAAGACAACGATTCTCCCCAGAAAGAATCACGCGTGTACTGATAATTGCCTCCAAGACCTGCGGAAAACCTGTCGGTTATCCTGTAACCCCCGTGCAAGTGAATACTGATTGCCGTAAAAGTCCCAATCTGCAATCCAAGAAACCCACCAACAAAAATTCGTTCTGATGGGCTCATATCCCTGACACTCCGGTTTTGCGCAAATGAATAATCAGGCAACAAAATCAAAACAAGCAAAATCAGAACACAACAAATTTTTCGATTCATGATAAGACAAGGTTTTAATATTTAAAAAACTTTATTTACCCTATAAAGCAGCAACCAAAGCTTGTTCCATAGCCTTTGCTTTTAGCAGGCACTCCTGATACTCACTCTCCGGAACAGATGCTGCTGTAATTGCGCTACCTGCCATGTAACTAAGGTACTGTTTTTTTGCATTATACAGAACACTCCTTATCACCACATTGAAATCAAAGTTTTTCTCCGGACTGATATACCCCACAGCTCCAGAGTACAACCCCCGGCGCGTGTCCTCATATAAATCTATCAGCTCCATCGCCCTGATTTTCGGGGCACCTGTCATGGAACCCATTGGAAAAGCATTTTTTATCGCATCCACGAAGTGATGCCTGTTGTCAAGTTTTGAAACAACGGTAGAGATCATTTGATGAACCTGTGGAAATGTATAAATACCAAACAACTCTTCCACGCGAACGCTATCTTTTTCGGCTGTTCGCGACAGATCATTTCGCACCAGGTCTACAATCATCACATTCTCGCTGCGCTCCTTTAAATCATGATACAGTGCCTGCTTTAACCGCTCATCCTCTTCCGGATTTCCTCCTCTGGCCCCGGTTCCTTTAATCGGTTGAGAAATAAGTGTTTGATCTTGCTTTTTTAGAAAACGTTCCGGACTGGCACACATCAGGTATTTATCGTTGAGTTGGCAGAAACAAGAGAACGGTGTCGGAGAAACACGGTTCAGAGAATCATAAACGGAAAGCGGGTTGATCGCTGCCTGTTCTGCAAAAAACTCCACACAATAGTTCATCTCATAAATATCGCCCTGCTGAATATGCGCTTTGATGGCGTGAAGCCGATCGAGGTATCTCTTTTTATCAACTCGCGCTGTTATTTCAGGCAACCTGGCATTCACGGACTCAATTTGGTTCTGCTCGCAGATACTTCGGTAAACACAATCCGGATCAGACAAATTTCCATAACCGGGCAAGCATCCGATATGCCACCCTTCCGGTTTTCTTAACAAAACAATTACAGGTCTGAAAAAATGCATGTCAGGCATGCATACATGGTCCGGGTTTTTTGATTGCAGTCGCTCAAGCTGATTCTTTAACTCATAGGAAAAGAAACCAAAAAGCCAGTCAGGATGTGCATCAGAAAATTCCTTAAGCTGTTCAAACGCATCATCAGCGTTTGCATAAACCTGATCTGCCGCGCCCAGTGCTATAACACCCTGAATGCTTTCATATTTATCATGCTGATAATTGTTGCTGTTCAGAAACATGGCATTTCCAAAGAGGGATTGGCCCCATGCAAGTGCAGCCATTGGAAAATCATTGCTCTGGTGATTGTTATTAAAAAACTTATTATTTCTGTTATTCATCTGTGTATGTTTTGTTGAATTTTCAGGGCGTTCCGTTTGCTGCTGCGACCCCTTCGAGCTTCCAGCTTCAAGCTTCGAGCTATTCTTTATTTTTCCTTCCAGCTTCCAGCTTCCAGCTTCGAGCCTTTTTCTTTTTCCTTCCAGCTTCGAGCTTCGAGCTTCGAGCTTATTTTCTTTTTCCTTCGAGCTTCCAGCTTCAAGCTTCGAGCTATTCTTTATTTTTCCTTCGAGCTTCCAGCTTCCAGCTTCGAGCTATTCTTTATTTTTCCTTCGAGCTTCGAGCTTCCAGCTCTTTCATTTCTTAATCGACAATCGAAAACCATCCCCCCGTGTGTTAAAAAAACCAGTCATGGGCGTTTAATATGTTTTGTATCATGATTACAAAGATATCAGTCTTTTGTATGTTTAAAAGCCGGGTCATTTTTTTGTTCTGATAGCATATGTGCAATATGATAGCTTTTAAGAAAACCAATTTTATTGGATTTTGATCAGGAATGATTAATTTTGAGTGTAAGAATTGGTTTTAAACATAAACAGATATCATGAAAAAAACAAAAGAGATTATTGTTTGCCTGCTTTTTTTGACGTTGCTTATTCAGGCGCCAATGGCTGCTTTCGGTCAATACAACGACAGGCGTGCCGCCGAAATGCTGGAACAGGTACGTGCCCATTATGAAATGTCAATAAGAAACGTTGACGATTACAAAATTGTTACCGGCAACTTCACCACCCACTATCACAAAGAATATGACAATGGCCGGCCCTATTTTGTCTCCCAGGTGGAAACAGACAGTTTCTGGGGTTCCATTTCGGGGATGGGGATGCATACAACATCACCGATGGTTGATACGGATTTCTTTTCGCCTGAAATATTCGAGCATTTGCTGATGAATTCAAGGTACATGGGAAACGAACGCATTGATGGCATGAACACTCATATTGTTTTTATTGATGACATGCGTATTTTAATGGAAGAATTTGAAGATGTTGATGAACCCATTGGCAGCATAAGCTTGTATTTTGATGACGAACACTGGGTATTGCGTAAGATGAAGTTTTCCACTATGGCAGAGATCGAAGAGGGAGACGTGCGTATGATTGAGCCGGTTATCCGGATGCAAGATTACCGCAACATCAACGGTCTCATGATCCCCTTCGTTACGACCATTTCTGTTCACGGGCTTTCCGAACACCTTTCCGAGGAAGAGCGTGAACAGGCTATGGATGCACTGGCGGAATTGGAGAAAGAGTTGGAACAAATACCTGAGGAGCAGCGCGCAATATTGGAACAGATGATGGGCGGCCAGCTGGATCAGCTGCGGCAGATGCTTGATGAGGATATGATTGAATTTGTTATCGAAATCAAGGAAGTGCTTGTTAATGTTGGCCATGAAAGTGAATAAGCGAATATAACGAATTGGCTTGCAGCCTTTGTTCCATTGTTAAAATAACCTGTATTTCAGCAATCTCAAAATCTGGCCAACAAACCATACGTCCATTTTTCCAGCTCAGGAGATATTTTCAGAAGCTTAACCGGCAACAAGAAAAGCAACATCCCCGTGATGGTTCTGCCTGGCACATCCAGCCATAAATTACCTGACGCAGGAAACCATTCGGCCAGGAGTACTATCGATGCAATAATGAGCGGCATCCAGATCTGGTTCATCCCAAAAGGATTGATCCTGAAGTGGTACCAGATGAATACAATTCGAAGCAAATTGAAAAGCAGCAAGGTGATCATACTGGCCAGGGCTGCACCATTGATCCCAAACAAAGGGATCAAAATATAGTTTAAGATGACCGCAACAGCAACCATTCCACCTGTAAACAACAGATCATAGCGGTATTTTTTTGATGTGATGATAATGGTGGATGTCAGTGCTGCACTCATATCAAACAGTTTTCCGACACCCAGGATCAGAAAAACATAACGGCCGGCAGCATATTCAGCAGGTATGACCTGGAAAATGGCATCCATATTGATCCATATCAGCAAAAACAGGGCAGCACCAACCACCATATTGCCGGCACTGGCTTTCCGACTGACTGACTGCATCACCTCCATCGAGCGGCTTTTCCATAGCTGTGCCACAAGCGGCGCAGACACCTTCACCATAGAACGATAAGGAATAAGCATAATAGAAGTCAGAAATACCATCGTGGTATAAATGCCTGCAGCTCCCAGACCAATCATCCCGGCCACCATCAACGCGTCAATACTGATAAACAGGAAGCTGCCCAGGCTTGTAAGCAGTGAATACAAACCATAAACCAGCATAATTCTTCCCAGTCTTCGCAGCATAGGAGAATAAACCGGTTTGATCAGCAACCACCCTTTAGCGGCAGTAAAGATAATTAACACCACTGCAGGCATGCAATTGGCTACAACGTAAATCAGCACAAACAGGGGAAAAGAGATGATACCGATTGCATAGAGGGAAATCGAAATAGTGACCAATACTCTGAGAATAACCTCGTGTGCAATCGATGGCAGCAGGTTATAATACAAGGATCGCAGGTAGGCCTCAAAAATATTATAGTATAACTGGGCCAGTGCCAGCGGGATTAAATATACCAGGTATTCAACCAGGAGGGGACTGGATTCGCGGTACAGCATTGAAAACGGCTCCTTTAAAACCAGGAATATCAGCGTTCCAATCAGGAAACCACCCGTAGCAAGGGCAACCATTCCAAACAAGAAGCCGTTATGTTGGTTCTTCGGATTATTGAAAAACGGGAAAAACCGGATCACGATGTTTCTGCTTCCCAATGCAGCAAACTGCGCATAGATCAGTGATAAAGACACGAGCAGGTTGGCCAGACCAACCTGCTCGGTTTGTAAAAAGTTCGTGAAGAGGATGATTTTATTCAAATAGCCGATCACAGCACCTGCATACGAGATGACTGTTATACGAAAGCTATCCTTTTGAATAACACCCATGGCATTACTCTATCTCCCAGGTATCGCCACTGCGTAGCAGATCATTCACGTTTTTAATATTTGACGTCTTCTTTGCTGTCTCAATCTGGCCTTCCGTAAGATCATCATATGTATCGAATGCAGCAGAGCGAATCACACCCATTGCAACAGGAAAATCAGGAGCTTTCAGCCGGCCGAGCATCCTATGAATGCTCGGATCCCGGGTATATTGGTCATGAACCAGAATATCATCTTCATTGATGCCATTCTTCCCAAGCTCTGCTACTTCGAGGTGGCGGCCATTCAGGATGATCCCCTTATCTCTGTTCTTACCAAAGATCATCGGTTCACCGTGTTTCAGGAAAAGCTGACGTTCCTCCTTCATATCGCGTGCAGTTATATGTTCATGCACTTTATCTGCAAAGATGATACAGTTTTGCAGGATTTCGATAACGGATGTGCCATCGTGTTTAGCTGCTTCATAAAGAACTTCTGTCATCAGTTTAATGTTGTTGTCGGGCACACGTGCAAAGAAAGTTCCCTGGGCTCCAAGTACCAGTCCGGAAACAGTAAAAGGATGCTCAATGGTTCCATAAGGAGAGGTTTTGGTAACCGTTCCCAATGGTGTAGTTGGGGAAAACTGTCCTTTGGTCAATCCGTAAATCTGATTGTTGAAAAGCAGAATGTTGATATCGATGTTTCTGCGCAATATGTGAATGAAGTGGTTCCCGCCAATTGCCATAGAATCGCCATCGCCGGTGGCCATCCAGACACTAAGTCCGGGATTTGCAACCTTTAAGCCGCTTGCAATGGCTGCGGCACGCCCGTGTATTCCGTGAAAACCGAATGTATCCACATAGTACGGGAATCTGGAAGAACATCCGATACCGGATACCATGGCAAAATTTTCTTTCCGGTATCCTATTTTTGGAAACACGTTTCCTACGGCTGCCAGGATAGCGTGTGCTCCGCATCCGGGGCACCATTTCACCATCTGGTCACTGACAAAGTCCTGTTTTGTCAGTTCTACAGGCGACTTGCTTATTTTATTTGATATTGACATATTACTCCTCCAATAGTTTATTGAATATATCCGTCAGTTCCTGCACGTGGAAAGGCAGGCCCTGCACCTTATTAAATTGATGATAGGGGTATTCGGGATACAACATCCTCAGGTAATTGACAAACTGTCCGTTATTGAGCTCACATACGACAATTTTCTTAAAGGACGAGAGAATTTGCCGTGTGTTTTTGGGAAGCGGCTTGATATAGTTAAACTGAACGTGGCTTACTTTTTTGCCTTCTTCCTGGAGCCTGGCCACTGTCGAGCGCAGAGCACCTTCTGTGCCTCCCCAGCCAACAACGAGCAATTCACCTGTTTCCTCGCCATAAACTTCCTGAAGCGGAATGTAGTCTCCGATCCGGAATACCTTCTCTTCCCTGATATTCACCATCAGCTGATGATTGAGCGGGTCTGTCGACACGTTGCCATCAATGTTGGTTTTTTCCAGTCCGCCTATGCGGTGTCTCAGTCCTTCTACCCCGGGAACTGCCCATTTCCTTACCAACGTGCTTTCATCACGTCTGTAGGGCTTATAATTCTTATCATTGGGGTCTGCAATTGGTGGTTTGATCGGTGGCAGGTCATTCACATCCGGGATCCGGAAAAGCTCTGAACCAAACCCAAGGTATCCGTCGGTAAGCAGGATAACGGGTGTCATGTGTTCCATCGAATACTTGGAGGCCATATATGCTTTGTAAAAGCAGTCGGCCGGACTGGAGGCTGCCATTACCATCAGCGGGCATTCTCCATTGCGGCCAAAGAGGGCTTGCATCAAATCCGACTGTTCACTTTTTGTGGGCATTCCCGTTGAGGGGCCTGCACGCTGTACGTTCACAATTACGAGCGGCAGCTCGGTAATTACAGCAAGGCCTATGGCTTCGCTTTTAAGCGACAAACCTGGTCCGGAAGTGGTTGTTACGGCAAAAGAACCGGCAAAACTTGCTCCAATGGAAGAACAGATACCGGCAATTTCATCTTCGGCCTGAAATACTTTTGCACCCAGCGACTTGTGCTTTGACAGCTCCATCAGTATTTCCGTAGCCGGCGTAATCGGATATGAACCCAGAAAGAGCGGCCGTCCGCTGCGTTCTGCTGCTGCCAGCAAACCCCAGGCAGTGGCAATATTGCCATGGATATTCCTGTAAAGCCCTTTGGGCATAGGTGCCGGATCAACATTGAAGGTAGAAGAGATAGCCTCTGTGGTGTCTCCATAATTGTAACCAGCCTGCAATGCAACCTGATTTGCCTGGATCACCTTGGGCTTGTCTGCAAATTTCTTTTTAATAAATGATAAAGGTTTTTCAATATCACGACCAAACAGATAAAACATCAGGCCCAGGACAAACATGTTTTTTGTCCGTTCAGCAAGCCGTTTGTCAACCCCAAGAGTCTCCAGACTCTCTTTTGTCAGATCCGTGATCGGGGCTTTGATCACATTATAAGAATCCAGTGATCCATCATCAAGAGGACTTTCTACGTAACCGGCTTTCTCAATTGCTTTTTGCTCAAATGTGGATGAGTCGATGACCAGCGTAGCACCCTTCTTCGCCCATTTCAAATTTGCTTTCAGGGAAGCAGGGTTCATCGCAACCAGAACATCACACATATCACCGGAAGTGTAGATCTTTCTTTTTCCCATATGCACCTGAAAACCACTGACACCGGCAATGGTGTTGTGCGGTGCACGGATCTCAGCAGGGAAATCGGGAAATGTGGCGAGGTCATTACCGGCCAGAGCGGCAACATCTGAGAACAATGTTCCCGTCAGCTGCATGCCATCTCCGGAGTCCCCGACAAACTTGACAACCACATCTTCCAGCTCAATAGGTTTTCCTTTTGTAACCGTCATAATACCGTTTGTGTTTTGGGTTGAAATTCCTTGATTTATTTCATGCTGCGAAGTTAATTGTTTAATTGTTAATTATTCAAAATTTCAGGCACACTTTATCCAAAAAATGCCTTTTTATTTAAAACTATTTCAAATTACGTTCAAGTGTAAAATATCTGTTCACAGTAACTTAAAAGCTGCTATATTTGCCATGGAAATAAACTGAATTTAAAAACTAAAATCACAAAGAGATGGCTTACGTAATTAACGATGATTGCACAGCTTGCGGCAGCTGCATCGATGAATGCCCGGTTGATGCTATTTCAGAAGGTGACATCTATGTTATCGATCCCGATATATGCACAGACTGTGGTGCATGCGCAGATGTATGTCCTGTTGAAGCAATTCATCCTGAATAAGACCTGTCTGCCCGGACTTGCTCCAGGGTAGAAAAACGAAAAGCCCTTAACCAGGAAGGTTATGGGCTTTTTTTTTCGGGGCAACAGTCAGCAATCTCTGCTCAAACAGTGATGCCTGTTTTATATCCCTTCATTCGCCAATTGAAAATTGTAACGTATCTTTGATATTCCTGTAGAACAAACCAAAGACAACAAAAACTCATATTGGATCAGTCCAGAGAAAAATACAAACGCAACCCCGATGGCACCATGACATTCTGGGCGCATCTGGAGGAGTTACGCGGCCACCTGATCAGATCCTCACTGGCCGTTCTGGCGTTTGCTGTTGCTGCATTCATTGCCAAAGACTTTCTTTTCTCAAGAGTTATCCTTGCCCCCAAAGAAACCTACTTTATCACAAACAGGGTTTTTTGCCGGTTTGCACAGGAGCTTTCCATGCCTGCCCTTTGCATCAATGCTGAACCGGTAAAACTGATCAACATAGACCTGGCAGGCCAGTTTACCACACATATTGTGGTATCACTTATCGTTGGGATTATTATAGCCATTCCATATATCGTGTGGGAAATCTGGCGCTTTATTCGTCCGGGACTTAAATCAACAGAAAAGGCCAGCTCCAGGGGTGCCGTCTTCGTCATTTCCGGACTATTCATTACCGGTGTTTTGTTTGCCTATTTTCTGATCGTCCCCCTGTCGATCAACTTTCTGGGGTCTTACCAGGTAAGCGGACTGGTTGAAAATCAGATCGCACTGCGTTCCTTCATCACCACAACAACAACCATCACACTGGCAACCGGCATCCTTTTCGAGCTTCCCGTGTTTGTCTATTTCCTCAGCAAGGTTGGTATACTCACACCGGAAATCATGCGCAAACAACGCAAGCTGGCATTTGTTATCATCATCGCCGTTGCAGCACTCATTACACCTCCTGATGTCTTCAGCCAAATCATGGTTGGATTGCCTCTTTTTGTCCTGTATGAAATCAGCATCCGCATTTCCAAACGGGTAGCACCCAAACCGGTGTAGGTAAGCTCGAAGCTGAATCCTGTCATCCTGAAAGTGAAGGATCTCTCAGCTTCCTGACAGATTCTTCGCTAACGCTCAGAATGACAATAAAATCTGCTAATCTGCACATTTGCTAATTTGCTAATTGCCACATCTGCTAATCTGCAAATCTGCTAATCTGCAAATCTG
Organism: Bacteroidales bacterium; assembly: GCA_007123065.1. Taxonomy (GTDB): domain Bacteria; phylum Bacteroidota; class Bacteroidia; order Bacteroidales; family UBA7960; genus PUPG01. The sequence continues at coordinate 3,849 of SKSI01000171.1, read as the reverse complement.
CAAATCTGCAAATCTGCTAATCTGCTAATCTGCTAATCACCATCAAACCTTTTATCAGAATCATTGTTAATTCATTGCACCGGTTTGGGCGATTTATCCGCGGTACTGTTTATGCAATCCTGAATTCATTCACAACAAAAACGATAAAACAAAATGAACAACGCACAATTTTACTACGCAAGGCCTCAAAATGAGCCGGTCATTGAATACACCAAAGGCACACCTGAACGTAAAACACTTGAAGCGGAATTAAAGCGCCAAAGCAACATACAGGTAGAGATTCCTCTGATTATTGGTGGGAAAGAGATACGTACAGGCAAAACCGGCAAGGTGGTCATGCCTCACGACCACCAGCACGTGCTTGCCACCTATCATAAAGCCACAGAAAAAGAGGTCAGAATGGCCATTGACGCCGCAATGGATGCCCATCAACAATGGGCAGACATGTCGTGGGTGGAGCGCACCTCCATCACCCTGAAAGTTGCAGCCCTGATTAGCGGGAAATACCGTGCCTTAATGAATGCCGCCACGATGCTTGGCCAGGGCAAAAACGCATATCAGTCTGAAATAGAGGCAGCCTGTGAGCTTATTGACTTTATTCGCTTCAATGCACACTATGTTTCTGAAATTTACAACGATCAACCACACTCAGAGATTGGCAACCTGAACCGTGTTGAATACAGACCCCTGGAAGGCTTTGTGTTTGCCGTCAGCCCTTTTAACTTTACCGCTATTGCTTCCAACCTTGCTCTGGCACCTGCCGCGCTCGGCAACACCATCGTATGGAAACCATCTACTACATCGTTGCTGTCCAACTACTACCTGATGAAAATATTCAAAGAAGCGGGTATGCCTGACGGGGTCATCAATTTTATTCCGGGTAGCGGAAGCATGATCGGAGACATTGTGCTCAAAGATAAAAATCTTGGCGGTGTGCACTTCACAGGCTCCAACACGACTTTCAACAACATCTGGAGGGCCGTGGGCAACAACCTGGAGCACTACCGTTCTTACCCACGGGTGGTTGGTGAGACAGGAGGCAAGGACTTTGTAATGGTTCATCCCTCAGCAAAAGCAGATGAGGTGGGGACTGCATTGGTAAGAGGTGCATTTGAGTACCAGGGACAAAAATGTTCAGCTGCATCACGCGCCTACATCCCCCGCTCCTTGTGGAGTGACATCCGGAAACAATTGAAAGAAAACATTGGTATGATTAAACAGGGTGATCCGCGCGACTTCTGCAATTTCGTAAATGCCGTAATCGACGAAAAAGCATTTGACAAAATTATGGGATATATCGAAAAGGCAAAGGATTCGAAAGATGCAGAGGTGATCATTGGAGGAAACGGAGACAAGTCCAAAGGCTATTTCATTGAACCTACCGTGATACTTGCCAGTGATCCACATTTTGTTACAATGGAAGAGGAGATCTTTGGCCCCGTTTTATCCATTTATGTTTATGAGGATGATGATTTCGAAAAGACGCTGGAACTCGTAAATAACACATCACCCTATGCGCTCACCGGCTCTATTTTCGCTCAGGACCGCTATGCTACAGTAAAAGCCTGTCAAACACTGCGTTATGCCGCCGGAAACTTCTACTTCAATGACAAACCCACCGGTGCAGTAGTCGGGCAGCAACCCTTTGGCGGCTCACGCATGTCGGGCACCAACGACAAGGCGGGAAGTTATCTGAACCTGCTGCGCTGGATCAATCCACGCACCGTAAAGGAAACATTTACACCACCTACAGATTTCAGGTATCCCTTTATGCACGAGGAGAAATGTTATAGATAATTTGCAGATTTACAAATGTGCAGATGTGAAGATTTAAAAATGTGAAGATGTGCAGATTTACAAATGTGCAAATGATTTTTGTGTCTCAAACTCTGTTATTAATTTGCTAATTTTCACATCATCATTCCCTTCGAGCTTCCAGCTTCGAGCTTACTTACACCGACATTTCTCCACGAAGTGATTTGCTCAAGTATTTTTTAACGCGCGAAGTACTGTAGCCGTTGCCAAGCAGGTACATCAGCTTGGTGATGGCTGCTTCGGTGGTTATGTCGTGGCCGCTGATGACGCCTGCGTCCTCAAGCCAGGCACTGGTTTCGTACTTGCCTTGCATAACGGCACCACCGCGGCATTGGGTTACGTTGTAGATTATCAGATCACGTTCAGTTGCATCCCTGATGATCTCTTTAAACCAGTCTGCTGTCATTGCATTACCGGAACCATAGGTTTCAAGGACCACAGCCTTTAGCCCTTCAATCGACAATATTGAAAAAACAACCTGTCTGCTGATACCGGGAAAGAGTGTCAGCACTGCAATGTCGTTGTCCATCCCTGTAAAGATTCGAAACTCCTGATCGGTTGCTTTGTGAATGGCGGGTTCATTGTACTTGATGCGCACACCGGCTTCTGCAAGGACGGGGTAATTATCTGAGTGGAAAGCTTCAAAATGCTCTGCATTATGCTTGTGGGTTCGATTGCCACGATAGAGCTGGTATTCAAAATAAATACAAACCTCCGGCACCATGGCACGTCCATCTTTCTTTGCTGCAGCAATCTCTATGGCGGTAATGAAATTTTCCTTGCCGTCGGTTCGTATCATGCCGATGGGCAATTGCGAGCCGGTAAGGATCACCGGCTTTGAAAGGTTTTCGAGCATGAAACTCAGTGCTGAGGCGGTATAAGCCATGGTATCGGAACCATGCAGGATCACAAATCCGTCGTAAGCCTCGTAACGTTCCTCTATGAGTTTTGCCAATCTTACCCAAACGGCAGGCTCCATATTCGACGAATCGATGATCGGATCATAAGAGATGCTGTCGATGTGGCATTTGAACTTTCTGATCTCCGGAATCTGATCGGTGAGATGTTCGAAGTCAACAGGACTGAGCGCACCGGTTTCCGGGTCTTCAACCATTCCGATGGTGCCGCCGGTATATATCACGAGAATTTTGGAGGATGGCATAATAATAATTTTTGTTAGTAAAACGAAACATCTAAACACCTCAACAGCTAAACATTCTTACAGCATTTTCAGTAGTGATGGCTGCTACCTCTTGGGTTGTCATGTCTTTTATATGCGCAACATATCCGGCAACATGAGCCAGGTACGCGCTCTCGTTGCGCTTACCGCGACAGGGAACTGGTGCCAGGTAGGGTGCGTCTGTCTCCAGAATGATGTGTTCCAGCCCTACGGCCCTGACAACCTCCGCCATCATGCTTCTCTTATAGGTGACCACCCCGCCGATGCCAAGCATAAATCCCATGTCGATGGCCTTTTTCGCTTGTTGCACATCGCCCGGGAAACAGTGAAACACGCCGGTGAGTGACAAATTACTGTGTGCCTCCAGCACGTCAAACAGTTCTTGCATGGAATTCCGTGAATGCAGCACCAGCGGCAACCCGTGTTGCTCTGCCCAGTGGATGTGCTGTGCCAGTGCGTCCTTTTGCTGCGCTTCAAAAGTCTTATCCCAGTAAAGGTCAATACCCGTCTCCCCCACTGCCACAAAGTTCTCCTTTGCAAGCCAGTTCCCAATAATGTCAAGTTCTTCTTTGTGGTTTTCCTTTACTGATGTTGGATGCAGGCCCATCATAGGCAGGCAAATTCCCGGAAACTCCGCGGCAACGCCCAGCATGGAAGAGATGGTTTTGCTGTCAATGTTGGGCATCAGCTGCTGCCTGACGCCAGCCGCCAGGGCGCGCTCAATGACTACCTTTCGGTCGGCATCAAACTGCTTTAAGTAAATATGCGTATGCGTGTCTATCAGTTTCAATTTAGTTTCCCCCCTGTCATTCGCAATTAATAGATGGACCCTATTTTATAATGTGTTGAGAGTT
>SKSI01000187.1 GCA_007123065.1 Bacteroidales bacterium | reverse complement strand
GCGTTTATAGTTTATACAATTCTATTAGTTCATCCGCGATTTGTTTGGGAGTCAACACTTTTCGCGCACCCCCGTATTTGATTGCTTCGCCGGGCATACCAAACACCAGACATGATTTTTCTTCTTGTGCAATTGTCAATGCGCCACAGTCTCTCAGCAATTTCATTTCAATGGCACCGTCAGCCCCCATGCCCGAGAGGAGTATAGCGATAATATTTTCGCAATATACATCCCTGGCACTTTGAAACAGCATTGAAATGGATGGTCTGTGACCTTTAACCGGTGGTTCTGACGATAAAGTAGCCATGTCTTCAGATGCGACAACCAGGTGTATGTCGCCCGGCGGCATATACACATTTCCTGGCAACAATACCTGGTCGGTTGTGGCAAACTGCACACTCATTGCCGTATTGCTTTGTAACCATGCACGATAGGCTTCTGCAAAATGAGGGTCAATATGTTGCACCAGGAGAACAGGTAGCGGAAAGCTTTCAGGAAGCCTGCTTAAGATGGATTTAATCGCATCTGGTCCACCGGCTGAAGCACCTATGAGCATGACTTTGATATTGCCGGCATTAATTGCTCTTTCTTGTCGTTCAGTATCGGCATCAACAAATAAAGAAGGTGGCGTATAGTTCTTCGTACCGGACTGCATCAAATTTCTTCTTCTCACCACCTTTACTTCCGACAAACTTTTTAGCATTTGCAGGTACTGTTTTATATTGTACGCATACCTTGAGTGGCCAGGGCCCTGAGGTTTGGGTATTATGCTAAGCGCCCCGGCTTCCAATACTTCCATCGACAGTTCTACATTGTCGGACTTGTACAAATTGCTGACAATCAGAATCGGAACTGGATGATGCTGCATGATGTGTTTGGTGGCCCTGATACCATCCATCACCGGCATCTCAATATCCATGCTTACAACATCCGGATTGAATTGTTCAACATATTCAATAGCCTGTTTGCCATTGGCAGCCAAACCAACAAGTTCAAAACGAGGATCTCTTTCAAGGATACCCACAAAAAGGTTCCTCGTTACGTTGCTGTCGTCAACGATCAGTACCTTTATCTTTTTGGCGCTTTCTTGATTCATTATTCGTTTATTTGAAAACTTGTATTTTATAATTGATGAACTGTTGAGTTGTTTGATTGAAAGTCAACGCTATCCAGGCATTAACAAGTTATAAACTCTGACCTGTATTAAAAGCATGAATAATAGATTAAGTCATGTGCCCATAAATTATCAGATCAAACGATTAATGGTGTCAATCAGGTTGCCTTTTTCAAAACTTCCTTTGCGAATATAGGCATTTGCGCCAGCTTCAAGGCCTCTCTTCCTGTCTTCTGCCGATTCAAGTGAAGTAACCAGTACCACAGGGATGTCAGTAAGTTGATTATCATCCCTGATTTTTGTTGTTAATTCGAAGCCGTTCATGCGAGGCATATCAATATCGGATACCACCAGGCTAAAAGCCTCCTTTTGTAGTTTTTCATAAGCCTCCATGCCGTCAACAGCTGTTGAGACACGGAAGCCTGATGCTTCAATGATATTTCTCAACACATTCCTTACTGTTATAGAGTCTTCAACTACGAGAATGCTGTCTTTTTGATCTGTGGCTATTTCTTCTTCACCGCCCGGTGGCACATATTCAACAGCTTCTCCATGATGCATCGCCGATTCAGCAAGCTCAGGCAAGTGGAGCACCGGCACCAACCTTCCATCCCCAAGCAGCATGGCTCCTGCAATGTTCTTCACATGCTTCAACTGACTGCCAAGGGTTTTTACAATGCCTTCATGTTCGTCCAAAACTTCATCAGCAACAAAAGCAATCTTCCTGTTCGACACCTGGATGATTAACACAGGCTTAGGATATGTTTTACTTTTTCGAAAGCGCCTGTCAGATATGGCCAGCACATCTGACAGATTCACCAGGGCAAGGCTTTCGTCAAAATAAAGATAAGTCTTCTTTGACTCAACAGTCTTGATATCTTCCGGTTTCAGGTAAATTACTTTCGCAACACTCGTTGACTGAACCAAAAACATCTGGTCAGAAGCCTTTACCAACAAACCCCTGAACATAGCCATGGTTTGAGGCAAGGTGATTGTAATTGTACTTCCCTTACCGGCCTTTGTTTCAACAGAAACGCTGCCCCCGACTTTAGTAACTTTTTCTTCTACAATGGCCATCCCAAGGCCTCTGCCCGAAACATCAGTTATGAAAGGACTGGTTGAAACACCAGACTTAAACAACAGCATCAGCTTTTCCTGCTTTGAGAGATCTTTAGAGGCACTGCGCTTAATCATTCCGGATTTAATAGCGGCATTCACAAGTTTTTTACTGTCAATGCCCCTGCCATCGTCGCTTATTTGAATAACAACTCGATGGTCAGAATCAAGAAAAATGCTAATTTTTAGCAATCCGGCAATTGGTTTTCTGACTTTTAACCGTTCATCCCTGGTTTCAATGCCATGGTCAATACAGTTCCTGATGATATGTATCAGCGGGTCCTTCATCTCATCAAGAATACTTCTGTCAATTTCCGTTTCCCCACCATCAATCTCATAATCGATCTCTTTGCCATATTCCTTCCCCAGGTCTCTGATAATCCGCGGAACGATGTTCAGCAATGACGTAAACGGACACATCAGGGTTTTCTTGATGGCCAGCAAAAGTTCATCAAGGGCGAGAGTAAGCTTCCTTTTTTCGTGATTTAAACCATCAGCAATCTTTTGCAGGCCATTGTCTCCATTATTCAACGCTGCGTTCAGTTGTTTTAACTGGTAAGAAATTGCTGTTTTGATGGTAATCATTTCTTCAGCCTGCCTGAGCAGCTGTGCAAGTTTTTCGGCTGACACCCGAATGGTTTCAGCCGAAGTGGAAGGTAAAGCTTCCGCCGCTTGTACCGAAGGAGCAGGGTCAGACGTTTTTTCGATGATTGACTGAGATGTTTCGCGCTTTTCTGCAGCCTCTTCTTTATCCGTTTTTCCCTTATGGATGCTTGGCTTAAAAAGAGAAATGCCGGACTTTTTCTTTTCAGATTTGATCAAGCTTTCAATTTCACCGGTGAGTTGTGTGATCTCTTTTTGTGAAATGCTTTTGTGGGGCAAATCGATTTCGGTCACCATCGTTTGCAAAAAATCTGTTGCGCGGTAAAAAAGGTCAAACATTCCGGGCTGCAATGCACGCTTTTTGTTTTTCGCTTCGTGAAAAACGCTTTCCATGCTCATACATATTTGTTCAACCCGTGTGAGGTTCACTGCCCTTGCCGCACCTTTCATACTGTGTGCCTCACGAAAGACCAACTCTATCAACTTTTCCTCAATCTCAGCACCTGGCCTTTTTTCCAGTTTGAGCAACCCATCAACAATCGCTTGCAAATGTTCAGCTGCCTCAATCTTGAAATCGTTGAGCAACTCCCGCAAAAACTCTTCGTCGCTTTTGTGTTTCATCGCGATTTATAATCTGTAATTATCTAAGATTTGTTTCAGCTTGCGGCCCAATTCATTGAGCTCAGCAGATGCATCCTTTACCTGGCGAATGGCTTCCACGTTTTGGTCGCTTGCTTGCTTGATGTTTTCCATTGCCGGAACAATTTGTTCCATGCCTGTCATTTGCTGTTGACTCGATGAAGAAATCTGTATGGATGATTGCATTGACTGCTCAATGGTTTCAGTGAGCATTTCTACTACCTTGCGATCATCTGCAACCAGCCTGATGCCTTCTTCAACGCTACCGGAACCAGTTGAAATGGCATCCGCTGCTTTTTGTATAGAGTTTTGGATTTCGCTTAAAATATCTTTAACCTGGGCGGTTGATTTTTTTGATTGCTCCGAAAGAGACCTTATCTCTTGTGCCACCACACTAAAACCCCGTCCGTGCTCACCGGCTTTGGCTGCCTCAATAGCAGCATTTACCGCCAGCAAATTAGACTGGTCGGCAATGTCAGATACTGTTGATGTAATTTCGCCAATAGAACGATTCTGCTCAGATAGCTTTGATATGGTTTGATGAATCAGCTGCATCTGCTTATCAATTTTATGCATACCATCAACCATTAATTGCGACGACGCCATCCCCTGCTCTGATATCTCAGTGGCCTGTTGCGCTTTCTCCATCATACCCTGTGCCTTTTTACCCGACACCAGCGAGGTTTGTCTAACCTCCTCAACGGTAGTGGTAGTTTCTGAGATCGAAGAAGCCGTTTCGGCTGCACCAGCCGATACTTCAGATACGGTAGCCTGTATCTCCGAGGCTGATTCGCCAAGTACGGCGATGCCCTCCTTTAATTCATAAGATATCTTATTAACAATTCTAACCAATACAATGATAATTAACACAGAAACGACTATGGTAAGTAAGCCGAAAATGATCAAGGTGGTCTGACTTGTCCTAATCATCGAAATTCCATCTTCTACAATCTCATCCAAAACATCATTCAATTTAAGTTCCAACTCGTATGTCATAGACCGGATTATTACATATTGCGGGTTAAGCTCCTCCTGGAAAAGAACGAATGCCTCCATCTCACTGCCTGAATCAATCAGGTATATTAACTCATTCTGTTTTTCTTCATAATCTGCAAGCCTTGCTTTAATATCCAGATAGAAATTGAAAAGGTCGGGAAATACTGACAGACTTTCGCCAATAAGCTCTTCTCGCTGGTTCATTTCTTCAAAAGCATCTCTTATCTGATGTAACAAGTCTGCTCTTTCGGATTCCGAATCAATAATCATGTATTCAAGCAGCAGGGCAGACATCAGGTTCTCATAAGCCCTTAGCTGCGTGATGTCACCTGCAGTTCCAGCAATCTGATCCTGTTCGCTATGTATATTAATGATGCGATAAAAGCTGTTAAATGAAATTGCGAGCATCACTACAATCGACAGTATAATGACCATAAAACCAATTGTCATGCGTGCCTTTGCACTTAGCCTCTGTGTTTTTTTCATAATGATGTTTTTTTTGTTATTGAGTTTGTACTTTATTACATGATATTATCCGGATATAAATGCAAGTCAATTACATTTTTTTGAAGTTATAAAAATTTACATTACATGCCGGTCCGTATTGGGTTAACCTCCATTATTGATCCACAACCATTTTTGAACTTTTCAACATTTTGCCGGCATCCAAAAGTATCATGCCATCAGGTGTAACACCTTTAAAAAGCTCGGCAGCAGTTTCACTTACTGTCACGGGAGGATTGCTTAAAGTGCTTTTGCTAATCATTATATTACCCTCTATGCCATCAGCTACAATACCCATGGTCATGGTTCCATCAGAAACAATCATTAGTTTGTTGAACTCCGTTAGTCCCATTTCCTTAAGACCAAACAGCTTTTTAAGGTTAAGTGCAGAAACGACTGTACCCCGGTAGTTTACAATGCCCATTACAAAAGGTGGTGCGCCTGGAAGGGGTGTCAGGTTCTTCATTGTTACAACCTCTTTCACATAAGTGTATTCAATCGCATAATATTCCGGATGTAAAACAAAGGTAACCGCAGTAATAAAATTTGATTCGTCAATAGCTTTGACGGGTTTAAGTGCCTGCAATTTTGCTCTTTCCTCGAGAATTCTTTTATCTTGTTCATTCATGATTTACATTGTTTTTTGCCAGTGACCTTACAACTCCGGCCGTCATTCCCTCAAGGCCGGGAATTTCAGCATGATCTTCAAGATGTGCAATTGCCGACAGCAGATTGTTGTAGTATTTGCCAGCTAATTTATTTTTGCCCAGCGCGTGCAATGTAACGTGCATATTAAAGAGTCCGGCTGCATGGTTTGGTTCGAGATACAAGGTTTTTATCAGTGTTTTTTCTGCCAGCCGCATATCACCTTGTTCCATAAGTATGGTGGCAAAAAGATTAAGATAAGCGGTATTTTCTCCATCTGCAGCTATCAACTTTTCTCCCCAATGCCTGGCTTCTTCGTGCTTGCCAAGGTTGGCCAGGGATCCTACCAAAAACGCTCCAATACTTTTATTGAAAGGTTTTTTTAAAAAAAATGCCATACAAAACTCCGAGCACGCGCCATAATCTGCTTCTTCATAAAGCTTTTCAGCCTTTTTTTCTGCATCCGGTTTTCCGGTCAGCAGTGTTGCAGGTTGTTCTGATTTGGAACTAACTTTGTCTTTTTGAAGGCTAATCTTTTGCCTTATTTCCTCTTTCCACTTTAATATCTGATTAGCTTTTGGCTTTTTAGGGGCAGGGGCCTTCATATAATCTTTGCCGGATCCGGCAGTTTGCCCTGTAAAGTTATCTGAAAACAGATTAATCTTTTCTTCTTTACGGCTTTTCCGGTAAAAAATCCCTTGTTTGTACTTTAGCTTCTGAAATGTAGCATAGTATTCTTCATGCAGCTCTACCTGGCTGGTTATCAACCAGGCATCCTGTTTAAGTGCATGATAAAAGCGGTTGGCCACTGCAATGGCCATTTCCGGCAAAAAATACATCAGCACATTGCGACAAAATATCACATCCAGGTTTTCTGTACCATTTTTTGCTGATGGATATGCAGACCTCGCCAGGTTGAGCTGGAAAAAAGTCACCATTTGACGAATTTCTTTCTTTATCTCAAAATGCTTTCCTGCAGATGTAAAGTACTTGTTTTTATAAGACTCCGGTGTTTCTCTGAACGACCATGCTGTATACAAACCTTTTTGGGCCTTTTTAATTGCTTCGGTATTGAAGTCGGATGCAAGAATGCGGATCTTTCTGTTCCTGAAATCCGGAATTCTTTCATGCAATAACATGGCCAGTGTGTAAGGCTCTTCGCCTGAGCTGCAACCGGCACTCCATATACGAATTTCTTGCCCGGGATCCTGTTTTATAAAGCTTGGAATGATCTCGTTTTTAAAAAGTTCCAGACCCGCATTTTCTCTAAAGAAATAAGTTTCACCTACCGATAAATGTCTGGCCAGGGCATCCAGCTCGGCCTTGGATAGTGAACTGTTCGCCAGCCATTTTTGCAATGACTCAGGTTTTGGGTCACGCTTGAGTTCCATAGCTGCTTTCATCACATTATGACCCATGCTCTCCAGCTGCCTTTCTGAAAAATGCAATCCAAACAGCCTGCCAATATGCTGACTAATTAAGCCAAAATTATAGTTTTCAGCCATGCAGATCCCCTTTATCAATCAACGAAAACAATTCTTTAACATCAATGATAGTTTCTCTGCCCAGCAACTTTTCCAGGTCATATATTATTATGATGCCGCTTTCGTCGCTCATTGAATCAACAATCTCCAGTCCGCTGTTTTTAAGAGTCTTATCAAAATCACGAGTCGCAGAAACATCGACCCGGCTTATACTTTTTTCAGCAGTATTTATCAAATGCTCCACTTCATCTACTGCTACAGCCAACTTTCTTTTTTCCCAAACAGAAATGATAAAACGGTCACCTGCACTGATCGGTTTTGAGGGCATTGCAAAGCGCTCACGGATATTGACCACAGGTATATGTTCACCGTGAAAATCGATGATCCCGTAAATTGATCGTGCAGCTTTCGGCACGGCTGTAACGGCAACGGCTCTAATCACCCTGTCGATATTGAAAAGGTATAGGGCAAAACGAAGATTATTCAGCCGGAATGTAAGTATTGTGTGTTTTTTCTGTTGCATGAGCCGAAACTGATTTATAAGCAAAACGGATGCAATATAATACAAAATTAATTTCTAAAAAAGAACCTCAATGGTTAGCAGAAGGATTGCATCAAAAAAGCAATCAGCTGGCTGCCAATTCAAAAAATAACGCTACAAATCACAGCCGCTAAATCCCCAAATAAAAATAAAGAAGGCCGAAAGCTTACTCAAAAACAGACTGCATTTTTTCGTTGTAGATGCCAGAAGAGGTGAATGGATCAATTTGTTGTGTTTTCCTGTAAGATTCCCTGGCTAACTCTTTATTTCCCATTGCCAGATATATATCGCCAAGAAGGAACCAGGAATAGACATCAAAAGCATTCAATTCATGAGCATATTCTATGATTTGCTCCAAGGCAAGCTCATACTCTTCCTGCGCCAGCAGTGCTCTTGCTTTCCACAATTGGATAATGTATATTTCTTGTTGATCAAGAATCTGATTTGCCTGATTAACTATATCCTGATACATCTGCTTTTCATATAACCAATTGAACAAATATAACCTGGGAGATAAATAATCAGGATACCTGTCAATGGCATGATTAAATTTCACTTCAGCAGTAAAATCTTCACCCATATTTATATCTACTATAGCTGAATAATACCAAGGGGGTGCCAAATGATTGGCCTGCATAGAAATGATCTCAAATATTTCAGTCGCTTCTCTCCATTTATTATCCGCAATCAGAGAAAGACCTTTATTTAAACTATTTATGATATTGATATCAATATTTAGAGACAAAAAACGAGAGAAAAAGGTCCACCTTTCTAAATGCATGATTGTTGTCTCATCACTACTTCTGGAGATTGACTGATTTATGTAATATTGAAAATTCCCAGGATTGGAAGTCATTTTATTAAAAGCTAAAAGCATCTCATAATATGGCTCTGGTTGTTGATCCCGGATTTCATTCAAGTGCTGGAGGATGTCACTGTTAAAAATTGTCAGATTCTCTTCTATTTCCTCATTAAGAAGCGTAACTATAACAATAAAATCATCCAACCAGCTTGTACGTTGAAGCAAACTTCTTTCCGATTCATAATACTCCAAAACATCCATATCTATTGGACGAAGAGAAACCTGCGAAGTGTAGGAGTCTGTATGAATAATTAGTTTTGTTATGACATCAATAAACAATCGAAACTTAAAATCTTCATAATTCCCATTTTTAAAAAAAGAGAAGTGCTTGTTTTTAAAAGTTTCACGATTTTCCGATATGGATTTCTGAAATTGAACCTCCAGGTTTTTAAATTTTTCATCCAGAAAGTTGCTTTTCGGATAATCAGCATTCAGATACGGGCTAAAAATAGCATATGAGTCTGTGAACTGATCAGCAATGGTATCCAAATTTTTTAATAATGACAGATCATCTATAGATTGCAAAAATATCAACTCGTGGTACTCAAAATAACTTGCAATGCTGTCAACATATAACTCAATTGCTTCTTCAATGCGCGTTTCGCTCGCTTCCTCAAAGAAACTGAAATGCCTGATCTCTTCTTCCGATTTGGCATCCAGTGCAACAGGCAAAAGCTGTTCAAATGCTTCAATGTATTTTTTTTCTTGTAAATATTGATTTGCCTGGCTCAAATATTCTTTGTATTCAGCAAATTTTGAATAAAACACTTCGTCGAGTTTAATCTCTTCCGATCTTCCGAGCGGACTGGCAAAGAAAAATGGCTTATATAATTGCAAATCATCTTTTGAATAAGCCATCAATACTTTAGTAAACCTTTCATTATAAAGATCTAAAGCCTGAAGTCCTGTCGACCTGGAAAGAGTTTGTCCATTCTGAACAAGATGAATCTGACTTAATTCTTCCGTCAAGTCTGACATTCTGAAGTGATCCCGCTGGCTGTTAGGATTTACGCTGATGGTAAAATAAATATTTTCAAGATCCCGGAATTCATCAGCAGATGCCTCCTCCTGGCCTGCAGGTCCTGAAAAAAAAATGGTAACAGAATACACATTGCGAAATCTAGTCGTGTAATCAATGTCCACTTTCTGAGCAAAAACCGCTACAGGAGACATGTTAACTAGAAAAAAGAAAAAAATCAGGAAAAAATAATTCTTTTTCATTTTGTTGTGTTTCTTAAATAATAAATATATTACCATTAAAAATCAAAACAGATAATCAAAAATACAAATTTTAATACAAAAGTGGAAAAAAAATATATCTATAATGCTGATCAACTGGAAGAGCGGCCTAATTAATAAAATACCAAACGTGGGAAACTTATTTCTTGACAATCCGGAAAGTTTTCAGGTGCTGTTCACTGCTGGAAACAACCAGGAAGTATACACCAGACTGCAATTTGCTGAAAGAAACCTGTGTTTCAAAACCATCCAATGCGCCAACAGCAAGGATGTTTCCCAGAAAATCTGCCAGACGATAGGTCATCCCTGTGTAACTGTCATCGTGCACACCAATGGTCACATGTTCGGTTACAGGATTCGGGAAAGCCAGAATCTCAACTTCAACGCCTGATATTTCATCTATTGAGGTGACAATCAGATCTGTTTGATGAAATCCCTGTGTAAGAATCAAAGCATCGCCCTGAAGGGTTTCTGTAAATGTTTCCCCGATTGTCCACTGTATAGAAATACCCTCACCCGTTCCGTTTCCGCCAGAAGACGCTACTACAGATTGACTTAATGATTGAGAAGTTAGGCCTGCAGCTGATAACAAAAAGGTTACAAATATAGCCAGTCTGATCATCTTCATAGCAGATATTAATAAAATGAATAAATAATGAATTTGATATCTTATTATTTACAAAGATAATTATCTCAGGAAAAATTGATGTTTATTATTTTTTGTAAATTGCAGTTTTAAAATCAGCCACATAAAAAAACAATAACAATAGCTGTTTTTCCTGTTCCCGCTAGTGTCGTGTCAATGCTGCTGTGTCGGTTAAGTCGCAGAGATTTTTTCTCAGATTAAAAAAGAAAATCTGCGCATAGCCTTAGCTACGTAAAGATTTTATTTTGCAGATATGAGGAAAAAGATCAAGACTTGGACCGGCTAAAGTAGCGTTGACATGACACTAGTGAGTACATCAGTATAGGGTCAAACAAACCAATTAAACAAATAACGCTAAATGACTTCACAGGCGCACATGTCAAAACCATCCCCGCTCAAGGTTTGAGCAAAGAAATCAGCCTGAATCATATTAGCCCGGGTATCTGCCTTTTAAAGATGTTTACAGCAGATAGCGAAAAAATATTCAGATTTGTGAAAAAATGAGATAATACTATATGATCTTAATAAATATTCTGATTTGAATGAAAATATAAGCGATATTAAAATGATAAGGGTTCATTGTATTTATATATTTATTTTGATTGTATGTTTTACTTTGGACATACAGGTTTATGGCAGGGTTTTGAATAAGAATGACACATATAAATCTCGCCAGCAAACTATTAATGATTTGCTCCTGAATGAGTCTTTTGAAACACCTGGAGCATTTCCACCAGCGGGATGGACATATGTAAACGGTATAGCAGATGCCTACTGGGAGCAAAACAACTATTACGCATACCACGAAGAGCATTCTGCACGTGCCCATCAGGGATATGCATCCGACTACCAGGCTGACGAGTGGCTATTAACTCCTCCTATTGATTTCGACGACAGAAATGACCTGTCACTTGTCTTTTTTGGGTTTTCCTCCAGTGCGCCGGATGGTGTGCGTGAGAACATGCGTATCATGGCAGTAGATCAAGCTTATGAAAACACCACTGATCTTCACAACCACGCTGAACTGATCGAAGTCATACCATTTACTTCTGATTGGGAAGAGTACATTGTGGACCTCAGCAATCTGAGCGGAGAAAAACACCTTGCCTTCCACTATTATGTAACAGCCCAGGACCAGACATCATTCAACTGGATATACATAGACTATGTTCGGATAGGACCATTTGCAATACATACTCTTACCATGGAATACCCTGCCGGAGCAGGTAATACAAATCCACCAGCCGGGCAACATGAATACACCGAAGACCTTGTTGTGGAACTGCTTGCCACACCTGACTATGGATGGGATTTCAGTCACTGGGAGGGAGACGTGATTGAACCCCTGCAGATGCTTACCTTCATCCAAATGGATGAAGATAAAAGCGTAAAAGCCCATTTTGTGCCGCTTGAGCCAACACCCACACCGTTCTATGAAGATTTCCTGGGAGTTGCCACAGGAAATATCCCTGTTGGATGGACACGTTCCCACATCAACTGGGGCGCCTGGCCTACCAACAATGCAGAAGGAGAACGCCCCGAAATGCGCTTCCACTGGAATCCTGCTCAAGACGACGAACTGCTGCGATTAACAAGCCGTCCGATAAACGCTGTACACGAATCATCATTAACCCTTTCATTCAAACACTTTGTAAATGACTTTATGGGTTTGTACCTCCTTAAAGTACAATCATCTACCGATACCATCAACTGGGAAAACGAATGGGTTCTGTATATGAAATCAGCAGAACAGAATCCTGATAAAATACCCGAAAGATCTGAAGGGAAAAACCATGGTCCTGAAAATGTATCGGTGAACCTCGACCATCTCGCCGGTAAAGAAAAATTCTATATCTCTTTCGTTTTTGAGGGCAACAACAGTCATATCAACAGCTGGTTTATTGATGATTTGTTGATTTCCGGCGACGAGGATTTTTTTAAAGTAAATTTCCAAGTCACATGTATGATAGAAGACACGCCTCTACCGGATGTACTAATTACTTTTGATGAAAATGATCAGCAATTGATCACAAACCTCTACGGTCAGGCCCAAATCATGCTGAAGCCCGGTCATTACACAGCTTATCTGGATAAAGAAGGATACCAGACCAAAGAAAAATCATTTGAAGTCATTGATTCTGAAATGAATGTAGGCATTGCCATGGAGCCTGTAGAATACCTGCACAATCTCATCATAAATGTAAACATGAAGGATGCTATTTTTGGGGAGGAACAAATTGTCTTTGACCCGCAAGAAGGGCACAGTGTTTACATTTCCGGTAATTTTACCGGAGAGTGGCCAATTCCCGGAGAAGACCCGGAAATGCAACTTCACCCACGTGATGAAAACCCCAATATTTACACAAACACAATCGCATTAACCGAAGGCCTTTATGAGTATAAGTATTTTGTGGTAATCAACAATATCCCCGGCTGGGACCACGGAGAATGGGAAGGTGAGCCGAACAGACAAGTGGAAATTACCGGACCGCTTGTTGTAAGTGACATCTGGGGAGATTATCCCCTCAATGCACCAAATCATCCATCGTTTAATATTCTGGTATATCCAAACCCTGCAGGCAAAAGGGTTTTTATTGATTCATCCGCACAAATTAGTCAAGTGATCATCATGGATGCATATGGGCGGGTTGTAGCGCGAAAACAAGGGAACAAAAAACATATAGCCATTGGCACAGCACATCTTCCTGCAGGGTTTTATATACTGCAAGTACAAACGCGCCTTGGAACAACATCACAAAAGATTCAAATCATTGGCAATGGGCACTGGCATTAAGAATTAAGAGTCTTTAGAGACTTAAGGCAGCCGGGAGCTGAAGACGCGAAGATGCGACGGTTTAACCACCCGTAATGACATGGCTTGACCTGTCAAACCAAAATATAACAACATATCAAACCAAAATTACAAGCAAATGAAACAAAAATTTATCATACTCACAATTGCATTCCTTTTATCAGGAATCTTAGCGGCACAAGTCCCACAGCGATTCAATTACCAGGCAATAGTCCGGGATGCTTCCGGTGCGATTTTGGCAGAGCAGGCTGTAGGTTTGCTGGTTGCGATACAACAGGGCAGTGCTGAAGGTACGACAGTCTATGAAGAGGTGTTTTTCCCCATGACCAATGAATTTGGTCTGATCAATATTCAAATTGGAAGCGGGAGCGTATTGCAAGGCAGCTTTGAGGATATTCCCTGGCAATCGGGACCATTTTACATCAATATTCATCTGGATCCGGACGGTGGAAGCAATTATACAGAAATGGGAACGACCCAACTGCTCAGTGTTCCTTATGCTTTACATGCAGAATCTTCTGCCGATGCATTCAGCGGGGAATACCATGACCTGATAAATTTGCCGAATCTTGATGAAATGGTGCAGTTGAGCAACCCGGAGCAGGGTGACATGCTCCTCTACAGCACCGATGGATGGATTGCGATCTCTATTGGTGAAGAGGGTCAGGTTCTGGGTGTTATAGACGGTGTACCCCAATGGGTAGATATGGACGACGACTCGCTGACCGATATCGACGGAAACACATACGAAACCGTTGTTATCAATGAGCTTGAATGGATGGCGGAGAACCTGAAGGTAGCCCATTATAACAATGGCGACCAAATACCAAACATCACAGATAATACAGAGTGGGCAGGACTTACAACGGGAGCCTACTGTGTATATGCCAACAACCCGGACAATATTGAGCTTTATGGAAATCTTTACAACTGGTATGCAGTAGATGACGAACGAGGATTATGTCCGGAAGGATGGCGTATGCCCACCGATGATGAGTTTCTGGATCTTATGAATTACCTGGATCCCAACGGTGTGATCAACACGAACAATGCAGGAGGCAAAATGAAGGCAACCGGAAATACCGGTGATGGCAACGGACTTTGGTTCCCTCCCAACGTTGCCACCAACGAAAGCGGTTTCACAGCATTGCCCGGTGGTGCGCGTTATCCTACCCAGGGTGTTTTTGGCGGCTTACACGAAATGGGATTCTTCTGGACAGGCACACCTACACCCAGTGAAGTGCTTCAACGGGCCTGGAACTGGTACATGTCCTATAACTCAACCACCCTCTATCGCAATAATTACAGCCGGGTATACGGCCACAGTGTTCGATGTGTAAGAGATTGATTTGTCACGGTAATGTTGCTTTTGCAGGCCAAATCACCTCAAACATAACAAAAGACATGGGAATACCTCTGTATTGAACCCGAACATCGAAACTGATAACCACCTTTGGCATCAGTTAATTAACGGATAATCAACTTTTCATGATGGCTGCCGGCAGCAGTATCCACCTGCAACAGGTATATACCGGAATCAATGCCCTCCAACGAGATGCTGTACTCCTGCAGATCATCACCTTCCATCACATTGTGTTCAAGAACTACCTGACCCTGAAGGTTCAGTAAGATTATCCGGACATTATTAATCCGATTATCAGTAAAAGCGACCTGTAGCTTGTCAGTTGCTGGATTTGGATATATGCTTACACCGGAATAGCCAGAAATTGCATCCACATCAACGGTCAGCTGAAAGTGTGCAACCAGTTCGCGCTCATCTTCTACAATGAAAGTATAGTTGTCTTCATCATGAACAACAACACCCGCTTCTGTCCAGTGCAGGAACATATAATCCGCTGCAGCTGAAGCCTCCAAAGTAACCTCTGAGTTCCATTCATACGCACCATCACCTGTCACCGTGCCGCCATCGGCAGGTTCAACAGCAACACTTACATGGTATTGGTTTACTGCAAACTCAACATGAATATCATGATGATCTTCGATCTCAGCCATATAATACAGGCCTTCTCCCAATAACCCGTCCTCCATCTCCACCTCATCCATCACACTCACTCCATCCACACTCACATCCTGAATATGATAATGAATATCGGGCATAAACGTAAAATACAGGCTTTCACCTTTAACCACCTCAATTTCCCCTTCGGGATCGATATTTCCGTGTTCACTTGCAGTAGCATTAACGATGTAAATTGTAGGCTCGGTGCTGAAATGTACAGGCTCTGACCAGGGACTAAGCTCGTCACCACAAACAGCCCTGACATAAACACTGTACTCTGTATTATGCTGAAGTTCAGACAAGCTATAAGGTTTCTCCGTGATTCCTTCAACAAGAAAACCATCCTCATCGGGATCAAACCCTGTCTCTCCATACACAAGGTTCCACTCCACTTCTGTACCACCGGCCTGCCAGTCGATCAAGGCATTGGTATCAGTGATATCTGTTACCGACAAACCTGTGGGCTGCAGACAGGGCTCCGGACCACCACCTGCATAAACATGGATGTCGTCGAGGCCCCATCCATTGATGCTGAAACTGTTTTCACCATTTGCACGGAAACGCAGCTGAAAAACCTGACCCGCCATACCGGAGAGCAGTTCGCCTTCTACTGCAAACTCTATGTTATTGCTACCCTGTCCTTCGCTGCTAAACTCTTCAAGCAGGATCCAGTCATCGTCGTCAACGGACTTGAATTCCACCGCCATCTTGTTGATGTTGGCATCATTGTAATTGTTGAGAAACAGCAGGAAATCCACCAGAATACCCTCGGAAGCGCCAGCAGCATCGATAAGTGGACTAACCAGGCTATGGGAGTAATCCGTTGTCGACGGACTCCAGGTAAAAGTGGCATGAGGCGGGCCACTCGGACTGGATGGCGGGCCATACAGCGTTGAGGTGAAGCCCCAGTTGCCTTGCCCGTCGATAAAGGTCCAGCAATCAGGTGCGTTGCCATCAAAAGTTTCCAGGTAGGGCAGACTCATCACACCACAAGTAGTGCTAAAGGTCGCCGGTCCGGTCCAGATGCTCAGGTCATCCGGGCCGCAATATGCCCTTACATAGACATCATAAGTGCTCACCGCATCAAGTCCCTGCAGGTGAAATGGGTTTTCCGTAACCCCTTCGATCATGTTGCCTCCCGTTTCCGGATTAAAACCGGTATTGCCATAGATAATATCCCACAGCCCTTCTTCACCAACTGCTGTCCAGCCTACATTTGCGGAAGTACTTTCGATATTGTTCACAAAGAGGTCAACCGGTGCCGGACAGGTAGCCAGGGTTTTGAAGCTCAGGGGACCGGCCCATACGCTCAGGTCATCATCTCCACAGTCGGCAAGGACATACACGTCATAATCGGTAAAAACATCAAGGTCTTCCAATAAATAGCCGGTACTGGTCAACCCCTCCACAAGGGTTCCTGATTGATCCGGATCAAAGCCCTGTTCGCCCCAGATCAGGTTCCATAGAGACTCCTCTCCTGCCGATTCCCAGACAATCATAGCACTTTCTGTGTCAATGTCATGTGCACTTAAATCATAAGGCGGCGGACAGGAGTATGAAAATACCTGAATGTTGTCGATCACCCAGCGGTTGATGTTGTAAGAATTGGAACCGTGGGCACGGAATCCGACCATGAATACGTTGTCAAGTGCCCAGGGGGTCAGATCCACGAGATAGGTATCCCAGGCTATATCTCCGCCCGTGTTGTCAAACTCCATCAGCTCTTGCCACTCTCCCCCGGTCCAGACCTCCACACTCAGATACTCCACGGTGTTCATAGAGTAGTTGTCAAGCATCATATCAAACTCCAGGGCAATTGCGCTGCCGGGAATATCGCCTTCATATGGGGCTGTCACCAGGCGGTGGGAATAATTGGATAAGGAAGGACTCCAGCTGAACTGCATCCCGGGTGCCGGGTTGCCCTGACCTGTAGAGATGCCCCAGTTGCCCTGTGTTGGCTCAAATTCCCAGCAATAAGGAATCCCAGCACCAAAGGCCTCGCTGATGGGAAGTTCCTCCACACCGCACTGGGTGCGTCCGTCTGTGTTGCGACCATAAGAGTAGATACCTTCATCGCCCAGCGACCATATTCGGTAAAAATAGAGCGTTGAAGCTTCAAGTTCACCCTGAAGATAGGAAGTTGCATCGCCTGCGTATAGGACGATTCCCCCTCCCGGGATTTCATCTCCTGCAGCATATGTCTCGTTCTCTGCTGGACTGCCAAACTGTCCGTCAACACTCCAGGCCAAAAGCACTTCGTGCTCCTCATCGTTCAGCTCCCAGCTAATGCTCATCTCCGTATCGGTCAGGCCAATGGCCTCGAAATTGGAGGGATTGGCAGGAAGGATATGAAACAGCTCAGCCAAAATCAGTGCCTCCAGAGCATTGACCCTGCCACTTCCCAAAAGTCCTATGTAATTTGGATTTACAGCGTAGTGGTTGTCTGAAGTCATCCGTAGAATATCGGCCACTTCCTCAGCATCCAGCTCGCCATAAACCTTCGACAGCATCAATGCTGCAATTCCTGACACATGGGGACTTGCCATGGAAGTGCCCTGATAATATCCATATGAGTTGTTGTTCAGCGTACTGAGCACTCCGCGCTCTGTAACGGAGTTAGTCTCCCCGCCGGGAGCCGACACATCCACCCATTCACCATAAGTAGAATACCACGATTTCACATCCTGGTTATTGGTACCGGCCACCGAAAAAGCACCGGAGTAATAACCGGGGTAACGCGGATCGGAAGTATCGCTATTACCTGCCGAGAAAATCGTTATACCTCCGGCAAGGGCACCACCACCACCAT
>SKSI01000091.1 GCA_007123065.1 Bacteroidales bacterium | reverse complement strand
AGGCGCTTATGCTCCAAATCCCTTAAAGCCTTTAGTGCATTATTGCCGGTTATTTCTATTGTTACCGTTTGCATAAAAATTATTTATTATGGCTGTTTCAACAATTAGCCACATCAAAAATTCAAAAATTCAAAAATTCAACAGAATCAACAAATCCCAGTTAACCCAAGGCGTTGCCATTGGGCTCAATTAAATTGCCCTTTCAGGGCGCAGGGTGCAGGCTGCGACTGGCTTATAACCACGGGCGTGGAGGAACCGGAAGCTTGCGGAAATGCGAATTATGACATTATGCCTGCTTGAGGCAGACAGCCGGGTTTGTCCTGGCGGCCGACATCATCTGTATCATGCTTGCCAGAACTCCTGCGAGTGCAGCCAGCAAACCTGCCAGCACAAAGTAGTACCAGTAATCGATGATGTTGATGCGGAATGCGAAATTTTCCTGCCAGCGCGTCACAGTATAAAATGCGAGTGGCCATGCAATCAGGTTGCCGATCAACAGCCATCGGAACAACTCGCTGAAGAGCAAACCCATGATCTTAGGCACGGAGGCCCCAAGCGTTTTTCTTATGGCAATCTCTTTTACCCTTTTCATTACTGTAAAGGATGTCAGGGCATACAATCCCATAAATGATATGATGATAGCCAGTATGGAGGCGTATTTTATGAGTTTATTGGTTCTTTCTTCCTTACGATACATTTCAGCAAATCGTTCATCCACAAAAAAATAATCAAAAACATAATTGGAATCTGCTGATTCAAATACTTTTCGGGCATATTGCAGTGTTTCATTTGTGGAGCCCGGTGTGACCCGAATGCTGATTCTGTTAAACCAATCGGTGTATATTGTAATCGCCAGAGGATCTATTTCATTTCGCAATGACATAAAATTATAGTCGCTTACCACGCCGATTACTGTACCACGCTGTTGCCAAACATTTATCTTTGCACCGATGGGGTTTTCCAGGTCAAGCTTTCTTACGGCTGCGCGATTCAGGATGAATGAGGCAGTATCTGTCCGCATCTCAGGATCAAAATCACGGCCTTCTTCAATGCGCATTCCAAAAGTTTTCAGAAAGTCGGATTGTACGCGGTTTTCGTACATCATGACGGCTGTGGAGGGATCATCGCCCTGACGAAAGCTGTTTTGCAAGCTACGGTTTTCGCCGGGGACACTCTGGGAAGCCGTTACGCTCATAATATCGGGATGCTGAAGCAGTTCCGCCTTTAATGACCGGTAGGCAGAGCGAATAGCCGGTGTGAAATTCCGGATGGATATGACGTGTTCGCGATCAAAGCCCAGATCTTTGTGTTTCATATATTGTACCTGGCGGTTGAGAAGCAGAACGGAGCTTATAAGAAAAACAGATACAGTAAACTGCAAAACAACCAAAACTTTTCGCAAGTTATTGTTGCCCGCGGTTTTCATTACCCCGCCCTTTAGTACATTGACAGGTTCATGGTGAGAAAGGTATAATGCAGGGTATAAGCCTGCAACGATCCCAACGGCACTGACGAATCCCAGTATACCGAAGAGCATCAATGGATTCTGATAATATAAAAGGCTAAGGTTTTCGTCAAGCAAAGCTGAAAATGATCCAATGAACAGTTCGTTCAGCAGCAGCGAAAAGATAAATGCGAGAAATGTGATGATCAGCGATTCGCCAATAAACTGAACAATAAGGTTTTTGCGGACAGCCCCCATCACTTTCCGCATCCCTATTTCTCTGGCCCGTTTTTCTGATTGGGCCGTTACCAGATTGACAAAGTTGAAAACAGCAACAAGGATAACGATAAATGCAAGGAATGAGAATATGTATACATTGCGAATATCGCCTGTTTTGCCTGAGTTGTCGAAGTGAAAATCTGAGTAAAGATAAGCCCTGGAAAGGGGCTGCAATGCATGTGATATGTGTATGCCATGTTCGTTGAAGATGTTGTTTATATATGTATCGGCACTGTTTACGATTTTTGGGGCAAAATCATCAAAACTTGCATCCGGACGCGTCATCAGATATGTGGCGAAAGAGATGCCTTGATTGGCTACGACGTTATTGTTTGCTGTTTGTAAAGTGTGAAATGAGGCAAGCATGTCAAACTGCAGATGTGAATTCGCCGGCACATCTTTCATCATAGCCGTAATCTGGTAATCGCTTCCACCAACTTTGATTACTTCACCTATGGGGTTTGTCTCTCCAAAATATTTTTTTGCAACAGACCGGCTGAGCACGATGGAGTTTGGCTCCAGCAGTGCGGTTTCGGGGTTGCCATGAACAAGCGGGAAAGAAAACATTTTGAAAAAGACCGAATCAACCCAGGCGATACGATCATCAGTAAACCTTTTCTCGTCAATGACAACTTCGTTGGTCCCGTGAAAATAAAACCTGGTGAAATAGTCGGCTTCCGGAATCTCTTCGGTCACAGTCGGACCGATGTCAGCGACTGTAATCGCGCCGCTGATTGTTTTCCCATCTGCCATAGAGCCCTCTATTACAAAGCGATAGATGCGATCGGAGTTCTCGTGAAAACGATCGAAGCTTAATTGATGGTGCACGTAGATCAGCATAAGTATGGCAGCGGAGAAACCCAAACCAAGCCCGATGATGTTTACCAGGGTATGTCCCAGGTTTTTTTTAATGAGTCGCCAGGCGATTTTGAAATTATTCCACTGCATAATGCAAAAAGTTATGTTAATATTATCATTATGACTACATCAATTTTTATGCAATAATAATCAAAAATCTCACATTCAGGATATTATGCTGTTGTTATTTGTTAATGGTGTCAGAAGAATGGAGTGATTTGTACGGAAGCGGACAGTGTTTCTGTTTAAATCGGACATCGGAAATCGATAATCGACAATCATCCCCCAGGACTCAGAGCCTGGCACCCCGCGTTCATATAAAAATACGGCCAGGATACCCGGGCTTACTAAGCCAGTATATTCCTGGTTGTATTGGAACATCTGAGACATTGTATCCAACGCCGGGGCCATGATTACGGCAATCAGCAAGGCCGGGATCACCGCGATGCGTCCGGTTGGGATCAGGTCGGTACCATCCGTTCTTTTGGAGAAATAAGGCTTGTAGAGATCCATTGTGAAAATGGTTGCCGTCGAGTTGAGCATGGAGGCAAGCGATGATACAATTGCCGCGGTGAGTGCTGCAACTTCCAGTCCCCTGATTCCCACGGGGATAAAATTGCGTATCAGCCAGGGATTAAGTTTATGAATTGGTCAGGCTAAGTAATCATCCTTTTAATCAATGCATTCAGTTTATCCAGGTTCACCGGTTTGGCCATATACTCATCGCAGCCGGCATCAAGCATCCGCTGCCGGTCGCCGGTTTGGGCGTGGGCTGTAAGGGCGATGATTGGCAGGTCCGGCCTGAATGCTTTGATTTTTTGAGTAGCTTCCAGACCGTTCATGACCGGCATTTTGATATCCATCAGGATCAGTCCGATTTCCGGATACTGTTGGCAAAGCTCCACGGCTTCAGCGCCATGTATCGCATGCAGGGTTGAGAAGCCCGCCCTTTCTGCGACGGTTTTCAAAAGCATGTAATTGGATTCTTCATCTTCCGCGATCAGGATCAGGTTCTTGCCTGATTTTTCTGATGTGACGCTTGCAGCTTCTTTGGGTTCATCTTTGGCCTCTGCCGGCAGATAAGGCAGGGTGAAGAAAAACGTGGACCCTGCGCCTTTTTCTGATGCTGCCCACAGCTCACCTCCGAGGAGTTTAACCAGTCCGCGGGCAATGGAAAGACCCAGGCCGCTGCCCTCGTGGCCGCGGGTTACGGATAGATCCTCTTGCATAAACGGCTCAAAAATTACTTCAAGCTTTTCATCATCAATACCCTGCCCGGTGTCTTTTACATGAAACTGCACCCATTCCCCATGAACGTCATAACCAAGAATTATTCGGCCTGAATCCGTGAACTTTTCGGCGTTGTCAAGCAATTGTTTCATGATCTTGATAAGGAGCTCTTTATCCGATTTAAGGATCAGGTCTTTATGTTGATTCGGGATGTCAAGCGAAATTAGAATATTTTTCGAGGAACAGGCTTTTTCGGTGCTTTCTAAAAGCTCTTTCATCAGACTTACAACATGAACATTGTTTTTCCCCGGTTTTATGGATTCGGCGGTGACCTCTGAAATGTCCATGATGTCGGTGATGGTTTGCTGCAGACGGATTGTGCTTTGCTCCAAGACTTTAAAATATCTTTGTTTTTCCCCTTGTGGTAAATCATCTTCGATGATCAGTCCGCCAAATCCAAGAATCCCATTAAGCGGTGTGCGGATTTCGTGGGATATGTTGTTGATGAAAGCGGTTTTCAGACGGTTGCTTTCTTCGGCTTTTTCTTTGGACGCAATAAGTTCGGCAAGCATCATCTGCTGTTCCAGGTAAATCCCTGTTTCATGCGCAATCATTTCCAGCAGGGAGACATCTGCTTGTGAAAAGGCTTCGGTGTTGTCGTAGCTTTGAACAACCATGGCACCGGCAACCTTTTTCTTTATGTTGACAGGTACGCCAATCCAGCTGGCAGCGGGTGTTCCGGTCAATTCAATATCGTTTTTGGCAGCAAAGGCTTCTATCTCTCTTCTTCTCATGAATAAAGGCTTACCTGACTTTACAACCTGGCCCGAAAGTGATTTGCCGGCCGGCCACTCTGCAAAATCCTCTTTTTCATCACGGTAGATTAACTTTTTTAAGGTGTCTTTTTCCGGATTATAAAGTGCTGCCATAAAATTAGAAGTGTCTATTAGTTTTCCCAGCTCTGTCCTGACGATCTCCAGCAATTCTTCAATTTCACTGGCAGTGTGGATAGACCGCGCAATGTTATATTGTGCCTGGTGAGCTGTTTCGGCCCTTTTTCTTTCGGTAATATCGCGTGCAGTAGCTATCAGGCAGTCCTTCCCATAATAACTGCCTTTGTTGATAATCACTTCTTTTGGAAAAACATCTCCATTCTTTTTTGTAGCCCAGAATTCAAAGCTTTGTGAAATGCCCGTTTTTGCCACATCCCGGTGAATTTTCTCCATAGCCTTAAAATCATTCATGCCTGCTGCAGCAACGACCGCAGGGCTTTTCCCTATCAACTCTTCCCTGGAAAAGCCATACATCTTTTCGGCGCCAAGATTGACATCAATAAAGGTGTTGCTGTCATCAATAACATAAATTGCTTCCGTGATGGAATTGATGATGTTTTGATAGGTATCTCTGGTGATTCTTATCTCTTCCTGTGTGTTTTTTTGTTCGGTGATATCCCTGGCTGAGCCAACGACACCGATGAGATTGCCCTGATTGTCAAAAAGCGGTGCTTTATGTACATCCAACACAAGGTGTTTTCCTCTGACCTTATAAGACTCATCGAATTGCATGGGTTTCATTTCTTGCAGTGTAATTGCGTCAGAGTCCCGACAGATCTCGCCATAAGTATGCCATTCGCGGTCTCTCTGATGCTTAGCGCGTTCCCGCAATGCGAAAAACATATCTGTTTTCCCCAGTGGTTCGTCTGTGTCAGAAGCACCAAGCAAAGTGTCACAAATGGCTTTGTTTGTAAAGATATATTCTTTGTCAAGGTTTTTTGCCCACAGCATATCCGGCATATTATCAGCCATCAGGCGCATCAGGCCTGAAAGCCCCTCATATTTTTTGTTGCTTTCCTGCAGGGCAACCTCCGACTGCTTACGTTCTGAAATATCCTGAAATGAACCGTGTACAATAGTGATATCTCCTTTTTCGTTTCGGATCGCT
>SKSI01000088.1 GCA_007123065.1 Bacteroidales bacterium | reverse complement strand
TACTCCGACGCACTGAGTATTGTTTCAAACAGGATGGACCAGATCCCTTCAAAAGACTCCATGCCCGGTTCACTCTACTCAGACCTTGCACGTCTGTACGAAAAAGCGGTACAGTTCCCGGATGGCGGATCGATCACCATCATTGCCGTTACAACCCTTTCGGGAGGTGACATCACACACGCCGTGCCTGACAACACCGGTTATATTACCGAGGGCCAGCTTTTCCTAAGAAAAGACAGCGACATCGGTAAGGTGATCGTGGATCCTTTCAGGAGCCTTTCACGTTTGAAGCAGCTGGTAATCGGGAAAAAGACACGTGAAGACCATCCGCAGGTGATGAACGCAGCGGTAAGACTTTATGCAGATGCCGCAAACGCGAAAACAAAGCAGGAAAACGGATTCGACCTTACAGACTACGACGAAAGATCATTGGAATTCGCAAAAGGATATTCTGAGAAACTTCTGGCTATCGATGTCAACATTGATATTGATGAGATGCTTGAGACAGCCTATACCTTGTTCAGCAAATACTTTAAACCTGAGGAAGTAGGCATCAGACAAGAATTTGTGGATAAATACTGGCAAAAAAACAATTAAGATATATCATGGCGATCAAATTTCAATACAACCAAACCTACCTGCAAAGGCTTAAAAAACAGCTCCAGGTCAGGATCCGGGCATTGCCCACCCTGAAAAACAAGGAGGCTGCCCTGCGCAGCGAGGTCAAAAAAGCAAAGGAGGTTGCCGAGGAGTTCGACCAAAAGCTGGAAAAGCAGCTGAAAGACTATCAGCATGCCATTGCATTGTGGGATGAGTTTGACAACGAACTTGTCGCCATCAAAGATGTTGACCTTTCCGTCAAAAAAATTGCCGGCGTAAAAACACCCGTTTTGGATGATATCCATTTTGATATTAAAGAATACAGCATGTTCAACAATCCAAACTGGTATCTTGATGGCATACAAATAATTAAAAAGCTAGCCCACACAGCTATCGAAAGAGAAGTTTTCTTTCAAAAAATGCAATTGCTGGATTATGCTCGTAAAAAAACCACGCAAAAGGTGAACCTTTATGAAAAAGTCCAGATCCCAGGCTTTGAAGAGGCAATTCTGAAAATCAAACGCTACCTTGAGGATGAAGAAAACCTGTCGAAGGCAGCACAAAAAATTGTTAAAAACAGATTACAGGAAATGGAGGAAGGCGTATGATCGTTCCCATGCATAAATTTTCCTTCCTGGTCTTTCATCAGGATTACAATGACTTCCTTGAGGAAGTACGCAAAATCGGCGTGATCCACCTTATCGAAAAACAGGAAGAGGTATCCGATGAGGTACGTGAAAAGTATGACCGGATCAGGCAGATTCAATCCGTTGTTAAATTCCTGGTCAAAAGGAAATCCGGCCAAACTGCAGAGAAAAGTTCGGATAACGGCCAACAGGCCTTGGAGGAAGTAAAAACCCTCATCGGTGATCTGGAGGATAAATTTCAGCAGCTCACCTTGCTGGAAAAAGAAATTTCGCAGGTCAGACCTTGGGGTGATTTTTCTAAAGATACCATTCAAAAGCTTGCCGGTGAAGGGTTGCACGTGAAGTTTTACAACGTTCCTGCAAGCCGGTTCGAAGAGGCCTGGTTTGAACAACATCCTATAGAGGAGATCGGAAGGCACGCCGGACAGGTGTATTTTGTATACCTTCAAAGCGGAGAAGGAGAACCGGAAATTGATGCCGATGAAATCCGTCAGCCGGAGCGCCCGCTGTCTGAATTGTATTTCTATCACAAAAAATTAAGAGAAGACATTGAAGGGATCAACCAGAAGCTTGACGCGCATGCAAATGAAAGCATAGACGCCATAAAAATTTATGGTTACAGCATCAAAGAATCAATGGATCTGCAAAGCGCTATTGAAAATACGGAGAAGCAGGCCGATGAAAAGGTTATGCTGCTGGAGGGTTGGGTTCCTGATGAGAAAAAAGCTGATCTGGTCAATTATCTGGAGAACAGCAATACCCTATATCTGTCAGAAAAGGCAACACATCAGGACAAGGCCCCCATCCTTTTGAAGAACAAAAAGTTCGCTAAAAAATTCGAAATGCTGGGAGAGCTGTACTCGTTACCCAAGTATTCGGAACTGGACCTCACCCCTTTCTTCGCACCCTTTTACGTGCTGTTTTTTGGCTTTTGCCTGGGAGATGCCGGTTACGGTATCCTGATGGCAGTTGCAGCTTTATTGCTGAAGAAAAAAGTACAAAAAGAACTGAAGCAGGTGATGGGGCTGGTTTTTTATCTCGGACTCTCCACCTTTTTGTTTGGTGTTATTTCGGGTGTGTTTTTTGGCATTCCCCTGTTTGATACTTCTCTTCCGGTTTACAGAGATCTTGCGGTAAGGTTTGAACAGCAAGGGACAGACATCAATATGCTGCTGTTCTATCTATCCCTGCTATTAGGTGGGATACAAATTATATTTGGACTGATATTGAAAGCGATCAATGAAACCAAACAGTTTGGCTGGACGTTTGCAGTTGGAACTATGGGCTGGATCGTATTATTGATTGGTGGTGTGTTGATTTACGGATACAGCGCCATCAGCGACATTCCTTTTGAGACTTTATACCCGGCTTTATATGTCTTGCTTGGCATTAGCGGGGTCATGATTCTTTTCCTGAACAACCTGAAAAGAAACATCCTTATGAATTTCGGACTGGGCTTATGGAATACGTATAACATGGTTACCGGAATCCTTGGTGATCTGTTGTCATACATCCGTTTGTTCGCGCTCGGTATCTCAAGTGCCATCCTGGGCTTTGTGTTCAACAGTCTTGCTGTTTCAATGAGCGGAAGCATACCTGTACTCAGCATTCTGATTATGACCATCATCCTGGTGATCGGACACGGCATCAATCTGTTCATGTCGGGGCTGGGGGCATTCGTACACCCCATGCGTCTTACATTCGTGGAATTCTACAAAAACGCCGGCTTTTCAGGAGGAGGAAAACATTATAAACCATTTAAAAAAATCATATAAACATTAACTTAATTTTTTAATCATTATGGAATCAGGACCAATTATTTTAGCTTACATAGGTATTGGATTGATGATCGGATTGGCCGGTATCGGCAGTGCCTTCGGTGTATCCATGGGTGGTAACGCCTCCATCGGCGCACTCAAGAAAAACGACGAAGCCTTTGGTAACTATATGGTGCTCAGTGCGCTTCCAGGAACACAGGGACTTTACGGCTTCATGGGATACTTTATCTTGTCAGGCTATCTGACAGCAGGAATCACCTGGGCTACAGCAGCATCTATCTTTGGTGCAGGCCTGGCTCTCGGTGCCGTAGGCCTGCTCTCCGGAATTCGCCAGGGACAGGTTTGCGCCAATGGTATCGCCGCCATCGGATCAGGTCATAATGTGTTTGGAAACACGTTGATTCTGGCGGTATTCCCCGAGTTGTATGCCATTGTGGCCTTTGCTGCTACATTCCTCATTGCAGGCACTTTACCATTGTAATGGCTTAAGGGTTAAAAATTTGCGTGTTTCGCGTGAAGCCAACCCTTTTATCAACCTTTGAGGCATTTACCTTTGTGTTCTTCGTGCCTTTGTGGTAAATTTCCTTTGTGGTGAATTTCCTTTGTGGTAAATTTCCTTTGTGTTCTTCGTGCCTTTGTGGTAAATTTCCTTTGTGGTAAATTTCCTTTGTGTTCTTCGTGCCTTTGTGGTAAATTTCCTTTGTGGTGAATTTCCTTTGTGGTAAATTTCCTTTGTGTTCTTCGTGCCTTTGTGGTAAATTTATCTTTTTTTCACCACAAATAAACAAAGTTCACGAAGGAACTCCATAGAGTGATTTTATCCCCCATAAACAATAAACCCTCAACCCTCAACAATTAAAGTATTTAGGTACACAGGTCAAGCCCTGTATTACGGGTGGAACATCCTAAATCTTAATCTCAATCTTAACCTTAACCTTTACCTCAACCTTTCATACACCATTTGCACAATAAACATCATCCCCATCAAATAAACAGCATCCTCAACAGGAATGGTAAAAACCCGAATAGCAAGGTTCTCCATGTTGTTGTAACTGACCACGGGCATCTCCGTGAACATCCCCGTAAGGGCACCATTAATGATTACAAACGGGATCAGGATGATCAGATAGGTGATATAAAAATGAGAAAGCCAGGTTTTATCTGATCGGATGAAAACCTGCCAGAGTGCCAGAATGCCGGTCAGCAACATCACAACAAAAGTATAGATGCGGTGCATGTTTAACAATGCCAGCAGAAGGAACAGAACGCCAAGCAAAATGGTTAAATAAAACGCTGTTTTAGGGAAGAAAAGCTTTGGGAAAAAATATTTCAGGACCTCATAAGTAAATACAATACAATAAGAGATCACCACAAAAAACAACCACTCCTCAACAGGAAGTCCGAAAATGTACCACCCGATCACATAATCGTGGTTAAACGACCATACTCCACGGGCCGTGAAGATGATGTCCCATGGAATAAAAACCGCCATCATCACAAATATTCCGGCAAACAGTGCCGGCCACTTGCTGCGAAACCGAATCCGGCTTTCAAAGCTGCGTATCAGGGGAATTGCTATGCTGCCTGCAAGCAATAAAGCATAATAGTATTTTTCCATATGAGGTAAACGCTCAAGTGATTTCTTTTGTTTGGAATATCTTTAAATTTCAACTGACCATTTGTTTTTGATAGTTGATTCTTCTACCTTCGTAGATATCAACTTATTGAGGTGATCATGGGAATAATTGTTGCTATCCTTGTTATTGGGGTCTGGGCTGCGCACCTTGCCTACATTCTGTTATCGGTTCAGGTTGCCGTTTACAACCCCTGGATGTATATCCACATTCTGATACAAACCTATTTGTTTACAGGTCTGTTTATTACAGCACACGATGCGATGCATGGCAACGTTTCATCAAAAAAATGGATCAATACCGTATTGGGGTATCTGGCTTCATTCCTGTTTGCGGGAATGTACTACAAAACGCTGCGTAAAAACCATGGAATGCATCACAAACATTCGGCAACAGAAAAAGATCCTGATTTTTATGCCGGTTCACAAAATTTCATCAAATGGTGGGCTGTCTTTATGTGGCGTTATGTAACCATCATACAACTGGTGATTATGGCTGTCTTCTTTAATCTTTTGCTTTTAATCCCCGGAGTTAATGAGATCTCAGCACTTCTATTCTGGGCTTTACCTGCTATATTGGGAACCCTTCAGCTGTTCTGGGTTGGTGTTTACTGGCCACACCGACTGCCGCATGATGAAGGGATGGGACCGCACCGGGCACGGACACAAAGTAAAAATCACCTTTGGGCTATGGTCAGTTGTTATTTTTTCGGATACCACAGGGAACACCATAACGATCCAAAAACGCCGTGGTGGCAGCTTTATAAAACAAAATCATAGCGGATCGCCCAATTTCATATTCAAAGCTGCTGAAGGGTTTTTCGTGTTATAATTGCTCAAGGCAACGGCGTAAACCATCACGCCAATAAGGAATGTCAAGGCCATATTCTTTTTTGATCCGGCTTTTATCCAAAACACTGTAGTGTGGCCGCAATGCAGCAGTCTTGAAATCTTTTGACAAAACAGGTTTGACTGAACATTCCAGCCCTTTGATTTCCAGGATCGCTTTCGCGAAGTCATACCAGCTGCATACGCCCTCATTGCTGTAATGATAGATCTCTCCGCGTATTTTGGAAGGGATTGCCGGCAGCATATCACAAACCGCTTTTGCAAGGTCAGGTGCATAAGTTGGCGCAC